>DATCNF010000110.1:0-7405 GCA_036565325.1 Candidatus Dormiibacterota bacterium
CTCGGGCGCGCTGCGGACCTGGCGCAGCGCGCCCACCAGCTCCAGCGGGTCCTCGGTCTCCAGGACCACCGCGTTGCGGAAGGGCTCCGCGTAGTCCTCGCCCGTGGACCCGGTCACCGCCAGCCCCCCCGCGGCCATCACCTCCAGGCCCACCAGCCCGAAGGGCTCGTGCCCCGAGTTGGCGAGCACCGCGTCCGAGGCCGCGTACAGCGTCCCCAGCAACCCCTCAGACAGGAAGGAGACCAGGTTCACGACGTCGGCGGCGGGGTGCGCCTTGAACAACCGTGCCAGTGAGGTCGCGTCCTGCGGCGAGCGAGCATCCTCGACCACCAGGCCGTGGGTGGCAGCGTGCGCCAGCACGTCGGCGCCGTGCGACTCCCGCCCGCCCCGGATCACGATCCGCACCCGCAGGCCCTGCCGCTTGAGCAGCCCGGCCGCGGTCATGGCCATGATCCACCGCTTGTCGGGGTCGAAGCGGCCGATCTTGAACAGCAGCAGGTCAGCGGCCGCGGCCGCGCGCACCGCGGCCACGTCGCGCGCCGGCGCGTCCACGATCGCCGAGGCCGGGATCCCATTGGGGATCACGACCGGGTTCACCCCCACCTCCCACATCCGGTGCTTCATGTACCGGCTGACCGTGGTCAGGGTGGCCGCGGCCTCCAGCTCGCGCCAGTTGATGCGGTGGAAGCCGAACAGGTTGTTGGCGTTCCAGAGCATCACGGCCCGGTCGCGCAGGCCCCGGTAGAAGAGCGCGTCCGCGATCAGCCGCATGGAGTCGGCGGTGTGCCACTCCTCCCCCATCACCACCAGCCGCTTGCCGGCCCGGGCCGCGGGCTCCACGACGTGGTCGACGAGGAAGGAGGGCAGGCTCCGGTTCCAGTCCACCACCTTGGCGTCCTCGCCGTCATAAACGCCGAGGCGGTGCGATTTCGAGAGCCACTGGCCCCAGCGGTGCAGCTTGAGCTTGCCCTCGAAACCCTCCTCGTCCCCCGGCTGGTCGGGATCGCCGACGAAGAAGAGGTGGGTCTCGTAGCCCTCGGCGGCGAGGGCCTTGGTCAGCTCCTTGGCGCGCACGCCGAGCCCGCCGGCCTGGCTGTACACGTCCGGGCCCTCGAAGGAGAGGACCGCGAAGATCGTGGACGCGACCGGGAAGGTCATACGGGGTCGCCGAGCAGGACCGACAGCGCCTCCCGGTGATAGGCGGCATCGGAAGCGCAAAGGAGGGAGGTGCGGCCCTCCAGGCTCGCCGGGACGTTGTACACGTCGGCGCCCTCGCAGTCCGAGGCCGTCCCGCCCGCCTCGCGGAGGATCAGCAGGCTGGCGGCCATGTCGAAGGCGCGGGCCTTGAAGGGGGCGCAGAACACGTCGACCCCGCCGGTGGCGGTGTGCACGATCGACAGCGCCATGCTGCCGAGCACACGTACCTTGGCCGCCCGCTCAAGGAGGGCTCGGGCGCCCACCAGCGAGCGCGGCGAGCTCTCCAGCGCCACCATCTCGAAGTCCCGGTGGCCGCGGCGCATGGGCAGGGTCGTCAGGGGCTGCCGGTTGCGATAGGCGCCCGCACCGCGCACGGCGTGCCAGGCGTCGCCGGTGGCCAGGTTGAGCACGTACCCGACCCTGGTGTCGCCGAGCGTCGGCCCGTCGAGCATCGCCAGCATGACCGCGAACACCGGAATCCCCTGCTTGGCGTTGAGGCTGCCGTCGATGGGATCGATCAGCAGCAGCGGCCAGTCGGCGCCGTGGCTGCGCCGGCCGATCTCCTCGGACAGGATCGAAAACGTCTCGCCGGCCGCCGCGGCCGGCCCCAGGCGGGCCAGCGCCACCGACTCCGCCAGGCGGTCGATCTCGACCGTGGTGTCGCCGCCGGCCCCCCGCGAGAGCTCCGCCCGCCCGGACTCGGTGCCGACCAGCTGCGCGGTCGCCTCGCGCACCGACTCGCCGATCTCTGCGAACAGGGAGACCCACTCCCGGTCGGTCAGCGGGAGCGCCTCCAGAGCAGGAGCAGGCCGAGCACGACCAGCACCGTCGGCCCCAGCACGCGCTCGTCGACCAGGCGCAGCGTGAAGACCAGGCAGATCAGGCCCAGGACCACCAGCGCCCAGCTGAAGATGCGGCGCTGGCGATCGGCAAAGCGACCGAACTCCGGCCCCAGCTGGAAGTCCAGCTCGGACACCCAGCCGGGGCGCCGCAGGAGCCCGAAGAGCCCCACCGCGACCAGGATCAACGGCCACAGGCGGGGCACGATCGGGGGCACCACGGAGTAGGTGACGGCGAGCGCGATCAGGCCGATCAGCACCAGGACGATGCCGAGCCCGCTGAGGCCGCGGCGGCCGCCGCCCTTGACCCGGCGCGCGCTCACCGCGCTCCTCTAAGGAGCTGTCGAGAGCAGGTCGATCGGCGTCCGCCGCCGGCGCCGGCGCCGGCGCTCGACCACGACCTTGACGAGGTAGGGCTGCTGGATGCCCCAGACCTTCTCGATCAGCTGCGTGATCGACTGGTCGTAGGGGTCCTTGATGCCGAGCTCGACCAGGCGGCGCGCGAGCGCGTCCGGCAGCTCGGTCTGGTCGTGCAGGTTGAGCTGCTCCAGCGCCTCCAGCACGTCGTCCAGGCGCCGGAGGTTGTTGCGGCGCTCATCGGGGCCGATCTGCGGCGGGCCCGGCGTCTGTTCAGCCATGTCCGCGAATCCTAATCGTGACCGTCCGTCTGTAAATGGGCGACCATCTCCTGCGCGATCTCCCGGGGCCTTTCGAACTGGAGCCAGTGGCCGGCCCCCGCCAGCTCCGCCAGGCGGTAGCGGGCTTCGACCAGCGCCGCGGTCGCCTCGGTGCCGCGGCGGCCCACCGCGGGGTCCTGGTCGCCCCAGATCAGGAGCGTCGGGACGTTGACCGGGCCGGTGATCTTGGGGAGCTCGGTGAGCGCCGCGCGGTAGTAGTTGAGGGCCGCCGTCAGGCGGCCCGGCCGGGCGAAGCCCCGAACGTAATCGTCGATCACCGAATCGGGAATGGCGTCGGGGTGGGGTCCAGAGCGGTACATGGCTCGCAGCCGCCGGTGGTCGTCCTGGGCCAGGACGTGCTCCGCCTTGCCGGCCTCGCGGAAGAGCTTGATGTAGCTCGAGCGCGCCTGCTGGTCGGGGTCTTCGGCGCCCGCGCGGTAGAAGGCCAGCGGGTGACCGACCGAGAGCGCCGTCCAGGTGAGCAGGCGCTGGGGGCGATTGGCCGCGAAGGCCCAGCCCACAAGCGCCCCCCAGTCATGGCCGGCGAGGTGGGCGCGCTCCCACTGCAAGGCGTCGAGGAGGCCGCTCACGTCGTCCATCAGGGGCTCGGCGTGATAAGCGGCCTCGCCCTCGGGAGCATCGGTGCCGCCGTAGCCGCGGAGGTCCGGCGCCACCGCCCGGAAGCCGGCGGCCGCCAGCGCGCTCAGCTGCAGGCCCCACGCCTCGGCTCCCTCCGGGAAGCCATGCAGGAGCAGCACCGGCGCGCCGTCCGCGGGCCCTTCAGCAAGTGCCCGGAAGCGGAGCCCATTGGCTTCGATAGTCAGCTCGTCAGGCATCTGTCAAAGAGTAAGGACGAACTCCGCCGCCGCGTCGAGCTTGGCCTCCAGCGCGTCGCGGATTCCGTGGCCGGCGCCCGGGAACGACATCAGCCTTCCCTTCGGCAGCAGCGGGACCAGGCGGCGGATCTCGGCGATCGGGCTCAGGGGGTCCCGCTCCCCGTTCAGGACCAGGGCCGGGCAGGCGATCCGCGGCCAGTGCGCGGTCCGCTCCTCCGGCTTGCCGCTGAGCGGGAACGACAACATCACGCAGGCCAGGAACGGCGCTTCGGCGGCCGCCAGCGACGCCGCGCGCCCGCCGTACGACTGGCCGGCCACCACGTCCTCGGGGCGCGCCAGCTCCAGGAACCGCTGCGCCGCGCGCTCCACGCGGCCCTGCGGCACGTCGATCGCCTCCGCCTCCACCCCGCGCCGGCGCAGCCCCGCCACGGCGCCCGCCACCGAGGCCGCGTTGCCCGAGGCGCCCGGCGCCAGCCACAGCTTCATGCCCGGCGCCGGAGGCCGGCCGCGAACAGGCGCAGCTCGTCCGGAGTGACCGCCCGGAGCAGGGCCAGCGCGGCCACGTAGGCGATGGCGCCGGCCGGCGCCGAGATCAGGATCGAGCGCGCGGCCAGGAAGTAGAGGACAACGCCCATGAGCAGGCCGGCGAGCAGGATCCGCCAGCTCACGCGCAGCCAGGGCAGCGGGTGCCGACGGGCCACGAACCACCAGCCGGCGACCGAGAACGCGGCCTCGGTGATCACGGTGGTGGCGCTGGCGGCGAGGTAGCCGTAGAGCGGGATCAGGGCCAGGTTGAGGACCACGTTGACCACCACCGCGATCCCGGTCGTCCAGGCGAAGCGGTCCTGGCGGTCGATCGCGTACAGCATCGCGGTGAAGGCCGAGTTGGCGAACAGGAACACGATCGCCAGGGAGAGGATTCGCAGCGAGGGCTCCGACTCCGGGAAGAGCCGGAAGAGGCGCCCGATCGGATGCACCAGCAGGAAGGTGCCGACCGTCAGCGGCCAGCCGAGCAGGACCAGGACCTTGAAGAACTGCTCGTAGGCGCGCCGGAGCAGGTCCGGGCTCTCCTTGTGGTAGACGGCCAGCACGGGGTAGACGACCGTCTGGACCGCCAGGGGCACGAACTGCAGCGCCTCGAAGGGCTTGTAGGCGAACTGGTACCAGCCCACCTCCTTGAAGGGCTTGAAGTGCTGAAGGATGGGCACGTCGACCCGGAAGTAGAGGTTGGTGAGCAAGAAGCCGACCGCAAACGGGAAAGCGGTGCGCAGCCAGCCCCAGAGGAAGTGGAAGTCGAAGGCCAGCTTGAGCCCGGCCAGCCCGAAGCCGCGGATCACGACCGCGCTGTAGATGGTGGTGGCGGCGGCCGAGGCCGCGTACACCCAGACGAAGAAGGGCGTGTCGGCGCCGATCCGGGCGCCCGCGATGATGCCGGCGGCCTGGATCCCGATCTCGCCCAGGATCGCGATCGCCTCGAACTCGAGGCGCCCGAGGGCGTAGAAGGTGTTGCGGAGCAGGGCCGAGTAGGTCGTCAGCACCAGCAGGACGCCGCCCGGCAGGGCCAGCTCGCGCACCCCGACCACGGTCAGGACCACGGCGAAGACCACGAAGGCGAGCAGGCCCAGCAGCGCCTTGCCGGCCAGCAGGTTGGCCAGGTAGGACGGCAGCCGCTGGGGATCGCGCGCGGCCTCCCGCGTGTAGAGCGTGTTCAGGCCCAGGTCGGCCAGGACCGAGACCAGCGCGCTGTAGGCAACCATCGTCACGTAGCGCCCGTAACGGGCGTCCCCAAGGTGGTTGGCCAGGATCACCACCGTGAAGAGGGCGACCAGCCGCGAGACCACCCGGGCGGCCAGCACGACCAGGCTGTTGCGAACGGCGCGCGACCCCAGGCCGGTGTTGGTGGGGGCTGCGTCCGTCGACACGGCGGCTATCGTACGGGTGTGCCCAAGCACTTCACGGCCACCGCTTTCGCGGTGATCGCCGTGCTCGCGGGCGGGACTTCAGCCGCGCTGGCCGTCTACCACGTGCGCCACGTCGCCCCCATCGCGCAACCGGAGCCCAAGGTCGGGAAGGTGATCACCGCGGCACCCACGGCCACCCCGACGCCGGAGCCGTCGGCCGCCCCCACCCCCACTCCGCAGCCCACGCCCCTGCCCGACTCGGTCTTCATCAAGGGCGTGCCCTACACGGTGCAGGCCCCCACCGGCAACTGGGACGCGGCGCACGAGGAGTACTGCGAGGCGGCCGCGGTGCTGATGGTCGGCCGCTATTACCGCGGCGACAAATACCCCAATGACAAGATCCCGCCCTCCGAGGCGGATGCGGCGATGGCCCAGATCGTGCAGTACGAGCGCCAGACCTGGCCCGGCGTCCTGGACCTCTCGCTGGACAAGGTCGGCCAGACCGGGAACCAGTTCTACAACCTGCAGCCGACGGTCAGGCCGGCCACCCTCGACAACGTCAAGAAGGCCATCGCCGACGGCAACCCGGTGATCATCCCGGTGATGACGCACGGCGGTCCGGGCAATACCAAGATCTCGCCCTACTACAGCGCCGGCAACGTCTACCACGTGATCGTGCTCATCGGTTACGACTCCCAGAAGCTGTACTCGGACGACGCCGGCATCTCGCAGGGACAGAACTACCCCTACACCTGGGACGTGCTCTCGGCGGCGATGCAGGCCCAGCAGCAGCACATGGGCCAGGGCAGCGTGATGCTCACCTTCGCCAAGACCTCCTGAGCGACGCCCGGCGCCGATTCGACATTTCCGGCACTCGCGCGCTCCCCGAACCCTGATTCGTCGACACTTCGGCCAACCGCCGCCGTCGGCCTGCCCGAGCTGCTCAGCCGCTGGGGTGTGCCGCTGCCCCCAGCAGCCGCTCGACGATGACGCAATCGCGCCATTCGCCGTCCAGCTGGCCGTGCCTCACGTACGTGCCCACCTCGCGGAAGCCCACGCTGCGGCAGACCGCGCGGCTGGCCGCGTTCTCGGGAAAGACGCGCGACACCAGCTTGTGCAGGCCGGCCTCTTCCGCCGCCGCGATCAGCGCGCTCAGCACCTCGCGCCCGTAACCCTGGCCGCGGGCTTCGCGGGCGACGTAGACCGAGAACTCGGCCACCTGGTCGTAGCAGGCGCGCGGACGGTAGGTCGAGGTCCAGGCGAAGGCGACCACGCGACCGTCGCGTTCCACCACCACCGCCGGGTGCTGGGCGTCGAGGCCGGCCAGCACGCCTTCGATGTCGGCACGGGAGCGCGGCTCGGTCTCGAAGGTGGCGATGCGGTCGGCGATGCCTTCCGAGTAGATGCGGGCGATGGCGCCCGCATCGCTCAGTTGAGCGCGGCGACTCGCTGTCGCTTGAGCCATTCGTCGGAGACCTCGAAGCGGCCGATGCACTGCGCGCACCAGATCCGCTCACAGCGCTGGCACGCGATGTGCTGGTGATCGAGGCTCATGTCCAGCTCCATCGTGAAGCTGCCACATTCGAAGCAGGGGACCGGGCACTTCACGACGACATCGCCTTCTCGAACTCGGGGAAGTAGGTCTGGATGTCCGAGAGCTCGAAGCTCTTCAGGATCTCCGCCGGCTGCTCGCGCTGGAGCAGGAACTCGAACGCGCGCCGCACCAGGTCATCGGGGTTCTCGGCGCCCCGGCCCCATTTCGCAAGGTCCTCGTGGAGGACGCGCACGCGGTGCCGGCTGCCGTGGTCCTCGCCGGGATCGATCTCGACGTCGCACTCCCACCCGGTCTTGGTGGGCGCGCTCTCGACGCTGATCTCCGCCATCTGCTTGCGATCCTACCCCGCGCCCACCAGCTCGGCGACCCGTTCGGCCGTGATCGGCGCCAGCAGGATGCC
>DATCNF010000111.1:0-3601 GCA_036565325.1 Candidatus Dormiibacterota bacterium
CTGTTGGACAGCGGCCCCGGAAAGGCGTACTCCGTCACGCTGATCAGCAGTGAAGGCAAAGTCGTGGCCAAGCAGGCTGCGCGGCTTCCGGACGTCTTCTCGTATACGCGAGTACCACCCGCGACGCCGCTGGTGAGCGCGTCGGGTTCGCGAGCCTACTTCCTCGACGGGAACGGCGACGTGCGTTACGTCGCACCTGACGGACGGTCGGGGCTTGCGGTCCATGTCCCAGAGGATCAGCACACCGCCATCGCGTTCGCCCCAAGCCCAGACGACTCGCGGATCGCTGTCTCGACACTAACCTATGCCGGGGCGGAGACGAGCGCACCGGTTCACCTGCGGATGTGGCTCCAGGACCTCGATGGGAGGAACGTGCAGGAGCTCTTCTCCTCCGACCAAGTGACCGAGTGGCCGGTCGGCTGGCACGCGGGGAATCTGGTGGTCGGCGTCGGGCCAGCCTGGGCTGGGAACGCGGCCACGAATCCGTACAACGTGTTCAACGGCTACCACGTTGTTTCGCCAGCCTCTGGCGACCGCATCGTAACGATGGCGACCGACTGCAGCTTTGGCCCGCTGATCGCCGCAGGGACGGCATGCGCTCGCGCGGACGGCGGTTACGGCGTCGTGGGCTGGGATGGCGCCTTCACCCGGTACGGCACAACCACTTCGGGTGCGCTCTTCGACCTTCGTGCTGCGCCGGACGGAAGTAGCCTGAGCGGCAGGCCGGGTCCCATCGGAACACCGCTAACCTTGTATGCGCGGGACGGCAGCAGCTCGTCGGAGAAGCCCAGCGGAGTCTCGATGGGCTGGATCGATCCCGCTCACGTTGTCTACGTCACCTTCGATCCAGGTGCTCCGTTCGCACGGCACGTGCTCGATATTCGAAACGGTAGTGTTACCGACCTTCCAGACTGCGAGTGCGGCAACTCGGGCGTCTTCGCCGGAACGGTCCCAGCCGCGCTCGGATAGGCGCTTGGAGGAGCGACGCTATCAGTCCTCAGAGGAACGTACTGGAGCGGGAGACGGGACTCGAACCCGCTACCTCAACCTTGGGAAGGTCGCGCTCTGCCAGGTGAGCTACTCCCGCTCAGCGGCCACCGAGTCTACCGTCTCGGAGGGCGCTAGCTCGACTCCCGCTCCACGACGTGGTCGGCCTCCGGCCGCACCTCCGCCACCGCGGCCCGGACCACGGCGCCGTACTCCTCGACCAGGCGCGACGCGTGCACCGGGTCCTCGGTCGAGGCGATGACCTGGTACTCGGGCCGGTCGGGGTCGGGCAGCACCAGCACCCACCCGTCGTTGACGAAGACCTTGACCCCGTCGGTGAGGTCCACCCGGTCCTCCAGGTGCATCTCCATCACCGTCCGCATGACGCGCCCCTTGGCCTCCCAGGGGCAGAAGATCACCACCCGCTCGTAGCCCACGCGCGGGACGTGGGCGATCAGCTCGCGCAGCCCGACGCCCGAGGTGGCCAGCAGCTCGAGCAGCTTGGCGGTCGTGTAAACGGCGTCGAAGGCGAGCTGGAACTCGGGCCAGCAGTAGCCCCCCACGCCGTCCGACGCGAGCACGGTCTCGGTGTGCTGGGCCGAGCGCAGCACCGAGCCGGGCGTGCTCTTGGTGGGGACGAACCGCGAATCGAGCTGCTCGGCGATCTTGCTGAAGGCCAACGAGGCCGACGCCGGCCCTAACAGGAGGCCCGGCTTGCCGACCAGCGCCAGCTGGGCCAGCACCGCGAAGGCGACGTCGTGCTGGAGGACATGGCCCTCCTGGTCGATCAGGAAGACCCGCTCGCCGGGGGAGTCGATGAAGACGCCGAGGTGGGCGCCCACGGCCTGGGTGATCACGCCGATCTCCTCCAGGCGGGCGCGGAACGCCTTCTCGTCCTGCTCGGAGACGATCTCCTCGGGCGAGGCGTTGAGGGGGATCACGGTGCAGTTCATCTCCTGCAGCACGCGCGGCAGGACCTGGGTGGCGGCGCCGCTGCTGTAGTCGACGACCAACTTGGGCCGTGAGCGCCTGACCGTCTCCACGTCGAGCTTGGAGACCAGCTCCGCGACATACGACTCGAGGTCTTCGTGGCGCTGCTGGAGGTGGCCCATCTCGTAGTGGGACACGCGCCGGATGTCCTCCCGGAAGTACAGGTTCTCGAGCTTGCGCTCGCTCCCCTTGTCGAGGTCGAGGCCGGTGTTGTCGAAGATCCGGATGTCGAGCGAGCGGGGGTCGACCGGCGAGGACTGGATGTGCATGGCGGGCAGCCGGTGCCGGCGCGCCCAGTGCCGAACCACCGGGATGGCCAGCGTGGAAAGGTCGATCACGTTCTCTCCGGAGGAGATCAGGCCGGAGGCGACGGCGCGGTGGATCATGCGCGCCGAGCGCGTGTAGTCGCGGGAGATGGCGACCGTCGAGCCCTTGGGGTAGAGCGCCCCCACGGCGGCGCCCAGGCGGGCCGCGAACTCGGGCGTGAACTCGACGTTGGCGAGGCCGGTCAGCCCGTAGGCGGTGAAGAGGCCGCGCTTCCAGGACCCGGCCCAGATGATCGACTCCCGGACCACGGCGCCGGCCTCGATCTCCTTGTTGGGCCAGATCCGCACGTTGGCGTTGATCGAGGCGCCGCTGCCGATCACCACGTCGCTGCCGATCACCGATCCTTCCTCGAGCAGCGCGCCGTTCTTGACGGTCACCCCGCGGCAGAGCACGGTCCCGCGCAGGCGCGAGTTCTCGCCCACGTAGGCGTGGTCCCAGAGGATCGAGTTGGAGAGCTTGGCGTTGTTGTCGACCGTGGAGTAGGCGCCGATCACGCAGGGACCGTTGATCCAGGCCCCGCGCCGGACCTTGGCGCCGGAGCAGATCAGCGCCGGCCCGTCAACCCGGGCATCCTCGGCCACGTCGGCGTCCTCGGCGACCCAGGTGTTGTGCCCGGTGCGCTGGGCCGGGATGTCGACGCCGACCTTGCCCTCCAGGCAGTCGAAGTTGGCCTTCAGGTAGGCGTGGTGGCTGCCGACGTCCTCCCAGTACCCGTCGGCCACCCAGCCGAAGACCGGCTCGCCCTCCTTGAGCAGCTTGGGGAAGACGTCGCCCGACCAGTCGGTGACCTCCGCCGCCTTGAAGTATTCGAAGACCGCCGGCTCGAGGACGTAGATGCCGGTGTTCGCGAGGTCGCTGAAGACCTCGCCCCAGGAGGGCTTCTCCAGGAAGCGCTGGACGCGGCCCTCCTCGTCCGCGACCACCACCCCGTACTCGAGCGGGTTGGGCACCGGCTTGAGCACGATGGTGGCCATCGACTGGCGCTGGCGGTGGAAGCGCACGGCGGCGCCGAGGTCGATGTCGGTGAGCGCATCGCCGCTGATCACGATGAAGGTCTCGCGGAGCTGCTCCTCGGCCAGCTTGACCGAGCCCGCGGTGCCGAGGGGCGTGTCCTCGACCGAGTAGCCGAGGTTCACGCCCTGCTCGGAACCGTCGCCGAAGTAGTTGCGGATATGGGCGCCGAGGTACTGCACGGTGGCCACCACCTCCCGCACCTGGTGGCGGCGGAGCAGCAGCAGGATGTGCTCCATGATCGGGCGCCCGGCGACCGGCACCAGCGGCTTCGGCCGCTGGCTGG
>DATCNF010000112.1:0-5003 GCA_036565325.1 Candidatus Dormiibacterota bacterium
CTTCCAGGCCATAGCGAAAGGTCGCGCCGGCCGCGGTCGCCTCCTCCACGAAGGCCCGGTGCACGAGCGGCGGGACGTAGAGGCCGTCCAGCGCGCAGAAGTTGGCGCCCAGGAGGTCGTCGCCGACCAGGAAGGGCACCAGCGTGCGCGGGTCGGGGTGCTTGATCGGGAGGCCCAGGGCGCATTGGAGCTCGGCGCGTCGCTTCAGCTCCGCCGCCGCCGCCTCGGTCTCGGCCAGGTACAGGTAGCCGTGGGGCTGGAACCCGATCCGCGCCGCCCGCTCCTCGAACCAGGGTCGCGAGGCCAGGGCCAGCGCGACGTTGAGCGCGCTGCCGTGCTGGGTCCGGAAGCCGCCCAGGGCGCGGGCGGTGGACCCCGAGCCCGCGGGCAGCAGGTCGTACACGGCGACGTCCCGCCGGCCGCGCCGGGTGAGGCCCCAGGCCACCGCCGCGCCGACCGCGCCGCCGCCCAGGATCGCGATCATCCGGTCGTCACGGATGCACCACTGAGAGGAGGCCGCGCCCGTACTGCGCGACCAGCTCGGCCGTGCGGTCGATGGCGGGCTCCCCGACCGGCAGGAACCAGATCCACGCCGCCCGCTCGGTCTGGGTCGTGATCATGGTCCGCGCCGAGTCGGAGCTGGGATTGCCACAGGGACCGAAGGCGTCGGCCACGCACAGCCGGCCGCCCACGTTGACGCGGTCCTTGCGGATGCCCTCGTAGCCTTCGCCCTCGGCGCCGACCCGGATCGTGAGCGGGCCCTCCACGTGATCGAGGTCGTACAGGCCGATCGGCGACTGGGCCAGCAGGGACATCACGTTGGCCACGTCGACCAGCGAGTTTATGCGCGGGAAGCGGTCGCCCCGCAGCGCCCGCCTGAGCAGCGCCTCGCTGGAGGGCCGCGTCTTGGTGGGGTCGATCCCGAACCGCCGGAAGAGGGCCCGCGCCGAGTCGGTGCCCGCCCACACCCGCCCGGCCCGGGCCGCTTCCACCGCCGCCTCCACGACGGGCGTGAAATCGGCCCGTGGCTCGGTCACCTCGAGCTCGCGCAGCTCCAGGGCCACCACCTCCACCTCGGCCTCGACTGTCAGCGTCAGCGGCGGCAAAGGCTGTCCAGATCGTCCCAGAAGCCGGGGTAGGAGATGGCCACGCACTCGCCGTCGTCGATCGTGGTCTCGCCGTCCGCGAGCAGCCCGGCCACGGCCAGCGCCATCGCCACCCGGTGGTCGCCGTGCGAGCGCACGCGGGCGCCCTCCAGGTGGCGCGGGCCGTGGATCTCCCAGCCGTCCTCGAGCTCGCGCACATCGCCGCCCATGGCGTTGAGGCCCTCGGCCATCGCGGCCACCCGGTCCGACTCCTTGACCCGGAGCTCGCGCGCGCCAGTGACCCGGCTCACCCCGGGCAGGAGCGCGGCCGCCACCGCCAACACCGGCAGCTCGTCGATGAGCAGCGCCGCCTCGCCGCCGTCGAGGCTGAAGGCGTGATCCGCGGCCGAGGTCGCCACCTCGAGGTCGGCCACCGGCTCCAACCCCTCCAGGCGCTGGTTGGCCACCAGCACCGCCAGGCCCGCGCGCCGCAGCACGGCGAGGACGGCCGTCCGCGAGGGGTTGATCCCGACGCCGCGCAGCCGCACCCGCGCCGCCGGGTGGAGGGCGCCCGCCACCAGCCAGAAGGCCGCGGCCGAGAGGTCCGCGGGAACCCGGATGTCGAGCGGGCGCAGCGACACCGCCCGCCGCACCGCCACCGCCTGGCCGGCGCGCTCGACCTGGGCCCCCATCGCCTCCAGCATCCGCTCGGTGTGGTCGCGGGTCGGCGCCGGTTCGGTCACCCGGGTTGCGCCCGTGGCCTGGATCCCGGCCAGCAGCAGCGCCGACTTGACCTGCGCCGAGGCGACCGGCAGCTCGTAGTCGATCCCGTGCAGCGGCAGGGTGCCGCCGACGCGCAGCGGTGGGCCCGCCTCGGCGGCGGCTCCCATGGCCTGCAGCGGCGCCACCACGCGGTCCATCGGGCGCCGGCTGAGCGACGCGTCCCCCGCCAGCACACTCTCGAAGGGCCTCCCCGCGAGCAGGCCGGCCAGGAGCCGCATCGTGGTGCCCGAGTTGCCGCAGTCGAGCGGACCCGCGGCGGCTCTCAACCCATCGAAGCCGCCGCCCGCGACCCGGCCCTCGTCGAGGTCGACTCCCAGAGCGCGGAGGCAGGCGGCGGTGGAAGCCACGTCCGCGCCGAGCGAGAGATTGGTCACGCGCGCCTCGCCGTCGGCAACCGCGTTGAGCATCAGCGCCCGGTGCGACACGGACTTGTCTCCGGGCAGCTCGAGGTCGCCTTCCAGGCGCCGCGGCTTACGGACGGCGACCGTCATCGGACTCCCAGCGCCGGCGCGCGCTGCGCGCCTCCTCGAACAGCTCGGTCAGCCGTGGATCGTCGTGGTCCAGGTGGCGCCGGAGACGCGCCAGCGCTGCCTCGAAGCGATCCAGCGCCTCCGCGATGTGGGCGCGGTTGGTGCGGGCGATGCCGGCGTACATCTCGGGGTCGCCCGCCGCCAGCCGGGTCATGTCCCGAAACCCGGAGGCGGCCAGCGGGCCGGCGGCCGGCCAATCGGGAGAGCCCGCGACCGCCAGGATGTAAGCCGCCGACACCACGAAGGCAGCGTGGCTGACGCCCGCCACCAGGCGGTCGTGGGTCTCGGGGTCGATCACCAGCGGGTGCGCGCCGACCGCCGCGACCAGCTCCTCCACCTGCGGCTCGGCGCGGGTCACCACCCAGGGAGCGCCCTGGAAGAGATCGGCGTCGGCGGCCTCCAGGCCCGACGCTTCGCGGCCGCACATGGGGTGCCCGCCGACCAGGTCGACGCCCGCCGCCGCCGCCCACGCCATCACCTCGGACTTGGTGCTGGCCATGTCCGTGACCAGGGCTGAGGTCCCCTTCAACTGCCCGAGCAGCTCGCGCATCGCCAGCACCGGCACCGCCAGCACCACCACGTCCGCCGCGCGGGCGGCCTCCAGGTCGGGACCGCCGATCGTGATCACGCCGCGGTCCAGTGCCCGGCGCAGCGTGAGCTGGTCGCGATCCACCCCGATCAGGGTGGTGTCCGGCCGCGCCCGCTTCATGGCCAGGGCGAAGGAGCCGCCCATCAGGCCCAGGCCGACCACGGCGACCGTGCTCATCGCCCGTATCTTCCGAGAAACCCCCGCGCGGGGGATCAGATCGGAGTCGGGCCGCGCTCAGCCGGCTCGCCGAGAGCCGGCGCGCGCGCCTTCCCCGGCCGGCTCGGCGACCCCGGCCGCGGGCAGGGGCAGACTGAGCGCGAACCGGGACCCACCGCCCGGCGCGCTGGCCTGGAGGAGGACGTCGCCGCCGTAGCGGCGGGCCAGCTCGCGGCTGATGTACAGCCCCAGGCCCGTCCCGGGCTGCGGCGGGAGGATCGGGTCGTTGACCCGGAAGAAGCGCTCGAACACCAGGCCGTGGCGGTCATCGGGAATGCCGAGGCCGTGGTCCTCGACGGTGACGTCGGCGTCCGCGGTCACCGTCACCCGCACCCAGGGCTTGTCCGTGGTGTAGGTGAGCGCATTGTTGATCAGGTTGTCCAGGATCCGCGCCACGTGGACCGGGTCGGCCTCGACGAGGACCGGCCCCGCCGGCTTCTCGAGGACGATCTGGCCGCCCAGCAGCTGAGTGCGAGGCTCGGCGCGCTGGAGCGCCTCCCGGGTCAGGTGGACGAGGTCCACCAGCTCGGACTCGCCCTGGATGGTGCCGCTCTCCATGCGCGCCGCCAGCAGCAGGGCGTCGACCAGCTTGTTGAGCTCGCCGGCCTTGAGGTTCAGGATGTCGATCGGTCGCTTCCACGTCTCCGAGGGGTCGCCGAGCGTCCCGTCGGAGAGCATCGACAGGTAACCCACCACCACCGAGAGCGGGGTCCGCAGCTCGTGGGCCGCCATGTTCAGGAATTCCGACTTGCTCGCGCTGGCGGCCTCGGCGGTGGTGAAGAGCTGCGCGTTGCGCAGCGCCACCGTGGCCACGTTGCCGATCAGCTGCAAAGTCTCCAGCTCCCGGTCGCCGAAGGGCTCGTCGCGGCGGCGGGCCAGGAGCAGGACCGCAGCCACCTGTTCCGCCACCACCAGCGGCAGCGCCGCGGTCTGGCGCACGTCCGCGAGCCAGCCTTTGAGGCGGCCGCTCAAACGGGAGGGGTCGACGGCCCCGTTCAGGACCACGCGGCGCTCCGTCAGGGCGCAGTCGAGGATGGGTCCGGCGCTGAACTCGCCTCCCCGCGTCAACACCAGCCTTCGATCGAGGTCGAAGCTGTCCTGGACCACGAGGTGCCCCTCGTCGACCAGCAGCAGGGTGCCCTGGTCCGCATCCACCGCCTCCACCACCCGGGTGAGGAGGCGGCCCATGACCTCCCGCGGGTTCAGGGAGGCGGCCAGGTCGGCCACCATCTCGACGCCGTGCTTGAGGCGCTGGGCCAGCTCCTGGTTCAGCTGCCGGACCTGCTCCTCGGCCCGCTTGCGCTCGGTCACGTCGCGGCAGACCACGGTGGTGATCACCTCGCCGCCGGAGGTCTGCTCGCCGACCGAGAGCTCGGCCGGGAACTCACTCCCGTCCCGGCGCCGGGCCATAACCTCGATCGCGCCCGCCTGGCCCCGCGGCACACCGCCCGGGACGAGGTCGGTGACGGGGACCCCCAGGACGTCGCCGGCCGTGTGCCAGAAGATGCGCTGCGCGCCCTTGTTGAAGAGGACTATCCGATCCTCCTGGTTGAGGGCGAGAATCCCGTCCGGTGCCAGGTCGAGGATGTTCTCGAACCGCGCCTCGGCCTGGGCACGGCCGCGCTCGGCCTGCTCCAACCGGCGGCGTGCCTCGCGCAGCTCCATCAGGCGCAGCTGCTCGGCCTGCAGGCGCACCGCCTCCGTCTTCTGGAAGAGGTCGACGAAGACGCCCACCTTGGCTCGCAGCGCGTCCGCCTGGAAGGGCTTGAAGATGAAGTCCGCCGCCCCCAGCTCATAGCC
>DATCNF010000113.1:0-6420 GCA_036565325.1 Candidatus Dormiibacterota bacterium
GGGCGAGTCCCCCCCACGCAGGGGGCGGCGGGGGGAAGGGCTACGCCCGGCCCGCCGGAGGGGGGGAGTCCCCCCCACCCGGGAGGCGACGGAGGTAGGCGAGGATGGCCTGGCGGTCGGGCTCCAGCTCGCCTTCCAGCACCAGATCCTCGATCTTCTCCTTGATCCGCCCCACCTCCGGCCCCGGCGGCAGCTTCAGCTCGCGCATCACGTCCTCGCCGCTGACCGGCACCCGGATCCGGCTCGGGCTCTCCTCGAGGACCGCGCGCAGCCGGTCCTCCAGCTCGTCGAGCTTCTCGGGGTGGGGATAGTCCGAGGCCGCGATATCCGCCCGGGCCAGCGCCAACAGCGGCTCCCGCAGATCGCCGGCGTCTCGCGCCAGGCGCCGGACGGCGGCGTCGCTCCAGGTGGATTCATAGAAGACCGGCCGCAGGTGGAGCCGGACCAGCCGCGCGACCCGCTCGGTCTCGGCATTGGAGAAGCGGAGCCGGCCCAGTGCCTCCATCGCCATCTCGGCCCCCTTGAGGTCGTGGCCGTGGAAGGAGCCGTCGCCGCCGGCCGTCACCGGCTTGCCCACATCGTGAAAGAGGGCGGCCAGCCTCTCGGTCAAGCGTGGCGGCGTGGCGGCGACCGTCTCCAGCGTGTGCTGGTAGACGTCGGCGTGGTGGTAGCCGCGCTGCTCGACGCCCCGGCAGGCGGCCAGCTCGGGCAGGACCACCTCCAGCAGCCCCGCCGCCTCCATCAGCTCGAGGGCCAGCGCCGGGCGCTCGGAGACCAGCATCTTGCGGAGCTCGTCCGCGGTGCGCTCGACCGAGAGCACCGGCGGCCGCAGGCGATCACGCAGCCCGCGCATGGCGGGCAGCAGGTCGGGGGCCAGCTCGAAGCCGAGCTGGGCGGCGAACCGGATCGCGCGCAGCATGCGCAGGGGGTCGTCGTCAAAGGTCTGGTCCGGCTCGCGCGGGGTCCGGAGGACGCGGGCCTCGAGGTCGGCCCGCCCCCGGCCGAGCGGGTCGTGGACCTGGCCGTCGAGGTCCATCAGCAGCGCGTTGACGGTGAAGTCGCGGCGTTCCAGGTCGGCCTCCAGGGTGGCGGGCCGCACCTCGGGCTTGCGGGACTCGGGGAGGTAGCTCTCGGCGCGGGCGGTGGCGAACTCGACCAGGCGGTCGCCCCAGGTGACCTGGGCGGTGCCGAAGCGCGGGAAGAGCACGGGCTTGCGGGTGCCCGCCAGTTCCGCGAACCGCTCGGCCAGCTTCAGGGCATCGCCGCCCTCGACCACCACGTCGAGGTCGGGGTGTGGCCGCCCCAGCAGATGATCGCGCACGAACCCGCCCACCGCCCACGCGCGCACACCCTGTTCTGCCGCAGCCTGCTTGAGCAGCGGGAAGGCAGGATCTAGAGGTTGGCTCGCGCCCACTCCACGGCCCCCACCAGTCCCACCTTCTCGCCCAGGCGGGCCTTGCGCAGGGCCGGCCGGCGGGCGGCGCCGATGAAAGGCGAGCCCTTGAGCGCGGCTTCCAGGTAGGGCCCGACCAGCTTCCAGGAACTGCTGATGCCACCGCCGATCACGATCACGTCGGGGTCGTAGAGGTTGGTGACGTTGATGAGCCCGATGCCCATGTAGCCGGCCGCCCGCTTCACGATCGCCAGCGCCTCCAGGTCGCCGCCCTCGGCGGCCTCGAAGAGCTGGGCGGCCGGCTCGCCCGTCTGCCGCGCCAGGTTGTTGCCGCCGGCGAAGGCCTCCAGGCAGCCCCGCTGGCCGCAGGCGTCGAGCGGGCCGTCGGGGTCGATGATCATGTGCCCCAGCTCGCCCGCGCTGCCGTGGGCGCCGCTGAAGAGCTGGCCGTCGATGATCACCCCACCCCCGATGCCGGTGCTCCAGGTGATGTAGACCAGGTGCCGGCTGCCCCGCCCCGCCCCCTGGTGGTACTCGGCCAGCGCCCCCAGCTTGGCGTCGTGCTGGAGCAGCGTGGGGGCGCCGGTCGCGCGCGACACCAGGGCGGCCAGGGGCGCGCCTTCCCAGCCCGGCAGGTTGGCCGGGTTGATCAGCTTGCCGTGCGCGGAATCGAGCGGCCCTGGCGACCCGATCGCAATCCGGCGCACCTTGGACCGGCCGCGCAGCTGTTCGATCTGAGCGGCCACCCACTCCGCCATGCCCTCGGGCCCGCCCACGGTGGCGGTCCGGGTTTTGGCGGTGGCCGTGATCCGTCCGTCGGTGCGGGCCAGGGCCACCCGGACCTGGGTTCCGCCGAGATCGACTCCAGCCAGCATGCGGACAAGGTTAGCCCCCACTTCAGGCGTGGGTTTCCGGCGTTCAGGGGAGGGGTAAAAACCTTGCACGACGAAATACCCAGAGCGTCCGGAGCGATTGAAACGGGCGAGTCGTAGCAAGGAGACCCAACACAAACCATGGAGATGAAGACCGAAAGACTGCCCGTGATACCGCTGGCACATGGCGTGGTCCTGCCACACATGAACGCCACCATCCCGGTGGAATCCGAAGAGGCGCGCGCCGCCCTGGCGGCCGCCCGCGAGGAGGACCTCCGGGTCCTGCTGGTACCCAAGATCGAAGGCCGCTACGCGACCGTCGGCACGGTGGCCAAGATCGAGGACACCGGCCAGATGCCCGACGGCACCCCGGCCGCGGTCGTACAGGGCCGCTACCGCGCCCTCCTCGGCACCGTCACCGCCGACGCCGGCGGTGCGCTGTTCGCCGAGGTCGAGCCCCGGCCCGACCCCACCACTTTCGACGAGGAGACCCGCCAGCTGGCGCGCGAGTACCGCGCCGTGATCGAGAACATCCTCGAGCTCCGCGGCGTGCCCCAGATCGCCCAGGTCCTGCGCGCGATCGAGAACGCCGGGCACCTGGCCGACATGTCGGGCTACTCGCCCGACTTCTCACTGGAGCGCAAGGTCGAGATCCTGGAGACGCTGGACGTCAAGGAGCGCCTGACCAAGATCATCGGCTGGAACCGCGACACCCTGGCCGACTTGAGCCTCAAGGACGAGCTGCGGTCCCAGGTCGGCGAGCGGATGGAGAAGCAGCAGCGCGAATTCCTGCTCCGCCAGCAGATGGAAGCCATCAAGAAGCAGCTGGGCGAGACGGGCGACACCGGCTCCGAATACCGGCGCAAGCTGGAGGACGCCAAGATGCCGGAGGCTGTCCGCAAGGAGGTGGAGCGCGAGCTCGACCGCCTCGACCGGACCTCCGAGCAGAGCCCCGAGTACGGCTGGATCCGCAACTACCTGGACTGGATGTTCGAGATCCCGTGGGAGGTCCGCTCCCCGGACAACTTCGACCTGGTCGAGGCGCGCCGGATCCTGGACGAGGACCACTACGGCCTCGGCGACGTCAAGGACCGGATCCTCGAGTTCCTGGCCGTCCGCAAGCGGCGCCACGAGCGCGGCTCGGCGCCGGTCGGTGGCAGGGGCTCCGGGGCCATCATCACCCTGGTCGGCCCGCCCGGCGTCGGCAAGACGTCGCTCGGCGAGTCGGTCGCGCGCGCCCTCGGCCGCAAGTTCGCCCGGGTCTCCCTGGGCGGCATCCACGACGAGGCGGAGATCCGCGGCCACCGCCGCACCTACATCGGGGCCCTCCCGGGCCGCATCGTGCGCGCCCTCAAGGAGGCAGGCACCAAGAACCCCGTGATCATGCTCGACGAGATCGACAAGGTCGGCGCCGATTGGCGCGGCGACCCCTCGTCGGCGCTGCTCGAGGTCCTCGACCCGGCCCAGAACCATTCCTTCCGGGACCACTACCTGGAGGTCGACCTCGACCTCTCGGAGGTGCTCTTCATCCCCACCGCCAACGTGGCCGACACCATCCCCGGACCGCTCCTGGACCGGATGGAGCTGGTGCGGCTGGACGGCTACACCGAGGAGGAGAAGCTCCACATCGCCACCCAGCACCTGGTGCTGCGGCAGCTGGAGCGCAACGGCGTGGATGCCGCCGAGGTCTCCTTCACCGACGCGGCCATCGACCGCGTGATCAGCGATTACACGCGCGAGGCCGGCGTGCGCTCGCTGGAGCGAGAGCTCGGCAAGGTCCTGCGCAAGGTGGCGACCGGCATCGACTCCGGGAAGCTGACCACTCCCCTGGTGATCGACGAGCCGAAGGTCCGCGAGCTGCTGGGCAAGCCGCGCTTCCACAACGAGGTGGCCGAGCGCACCTCGGTCCCCGGCGTGGCGACCGGCCTGGCCGTGACCGGGGCCGGCGGCGACGTGCTCTTCATCGAAGCCACCGAGATGGAAGGCGAGAAGGGCGGCCTGACGCTGACGGGGCAGCTGGGCGACGTCATGAAGGAGTCGGTGCAGATCGCGCTCTCCTACGTGCGCTCGCACGCGGCGGAGCTGGGCATCCGCGAGGACTTCGACCGCAAGCAGATCCACGTCCACGTGCCGGCGGGCGCCGTGCCCAAGGACGGGCCCTCGGCGGGAGTCACCATGACCACCGCCCTGGTGTCGCTGTTCACGCGGCGCCCGGTCCGGTCGACCGTGGCCATGACCGGCGAGGTCACGCTGCAGGGCAAGGTGCTCCCGATCGGCGGCGTCAAGCAGAAGGTGCTGGCCGCCAAGCGGGCCGGCATCAAGGAGGTCATCCTGCCCCGGCGCAACGAGCCGGACCTGGAGGACCTGCCGAAGCAGGTGCTCGAGGAGATGACCATCCACCTGGCGTCGGACATCAACGACGTGCTGGCGGTGGCGCTGGAGCCTTCCGCCGAGCCGTCCGTCGCGGTGGCCGTCTAAATAAGAGAAGTCGGTACCCTCGGCCCGATGCGGATCGCCGTCATCGGGCCGGTGGGTTCCGGTAAGACGACCCTGGCTCGGCAGCTGGCCGAGCGCCTGGGCGTGCCGCACGTTGAGCTCGACTCGCTCCGCCATGGTCCCGGCTGGGTGGCCCGGCCGTCCTTCCGCGTGGACGTGGCGGCGGCCGTCGAGCAGCCGGTCTGGGTCATCGACGGCAACTACGGGGACGACCTGGGCAACCTGGTGCTGGAGTGCGCCGACCTCGTGGTCTGGCTCGACCTCCCCCTGCGCACCACCTTCGCACGGGTGGCGCGGCGCAGCTTCGCGCGCATGCTGCGCCGGACGGAGCTATGGAACGGGAACCGCGAGACGTTTCGCACCACCTTCCTGGAGCGCGACGGAATCCTCTATTGGAGCCTGGGCACACACCGCCCGCAGCGGCGGGCCATCGCTGGCCGGGTGGCCGGGATCCAGGGCCGGGTGATCCACCTCCGCAGCTCGCGCCAGGTGGCGCGCTGGCTGGCCCAGGAAGTGACCGCAACGATCGCCAATTGAAGCGGCGCTGGCTGGTGCGGATCGCGGGCCTGCTGCTCGCGGTGGCCGGAATCGGCGTCGCCCTGCTCTTCGTGACGACGCCGCCTGGGGCCGAGATCCAGCGCCTGACGGCGGCGGCCGCAGAGCGCTACGGGGTTGCCCTCCTGCAGCCCGGTGAGGTGCCGACGGTGTTCGCCGACCTCCTGGTCGCCACCGAGGACGAGCGCTTCTACCAGCACCACGGGATCGACGTCATCGGGGTGGGCCGCGCGGTGCTCAACGATCTCCAGCATGGCTGCCTTTGCCAGGGCGGGTCGACGCTGACCCAGCAGCTGGTCAAGGAGACCTACCTCGGCGGCAGCGACTACGGGCTCAACAAGCTGCGCGGGGTCGCACTGGCGTTCAAGATCGAGACCGCGATCAACAAGCGCCAGATCCTGGCCGACTACCTGAGCATCACACCGCTGGGCTTCGGCCTCTATGGCGCACCCGTCGCGTCCTGCGCCTACTTCCACCGGCCGCTGAGCGCGCTCGACGTCGCGCAGTACGCGCTGCTGGCGGGCATGCCCCAGGCGCCCGCCTCCTATGACCCGCGCAACCACCCCGACGTCGCCGCCCGGCGCCGGGCGGAGGTGCTTACGCGCGGCGTGTCGGAGGGCTACATCACCCAGGAGCAGGCCGACGCCGCCGAGGCGGAGCCGCTGCTCGCCGACCGACCCGCCACCGGGGGTTGCTAGCGGGGCGCAGCCCGCCGGGGGCCCGCATTCCCCGGACAATGCGGGCTGCCAACCCCCCTCGAAGGCGCATTTCCCGGGGAATGCGGGTTGTGCGTTCCGCCACGGCACGCTAGCGCAGTACTCGGGCGTCGCCGACCCGGCGCGTGACGCGCTGGGCGTCGAGGTGCTCGAGGAGTGCCAGCACCGGGCGCCTTGACGCGCCCATGCGGTCGCGCAATGACGCGACCGTGACCGCGCCCTCGGCGGCGATCAGCTCGCGGACCAGGGCGACCGCGCGCTCGAAGGAGTCTCGCGTGAAGGCGATGTCGTCCGACAGGCGGACGATCTCGCCCTTCTGCGCGAGCGCTCGCACCACCTCCGCCGAGACGCCGGCGGCGCGCATGGCCTCGGGCAGTGACGGCGGGGC
>DATCNF010000114.1:0-1803 GCA_036565325.1 Candidatus Dormiibacterota bacterium
CCTCGCTGGTGGCCGCCGAGTCGGCGGTCGGTGGCGGCTCATTGCCGGAGCGGGGCCTCCGGACCTGGCTGCTGGCGCTGGAAGGCCCGGCCTCCCGCCTGGCGGGCGCCCTGCGCCGCGGCGAGCCGCCGGTGATCGCCCGCATCGAAGCCGACCAGTGCTGCATCGACCCGCGCACCGTCCTCCGGGGCGAGGACGAGACGCTGGTCGACTGCCTCGAGGCTGCGGTGATCTCACTGCGTTGAGCTTCGTCGTCGGCACCGCCGGGCACATCGACCACGGCAAGTCGACGCTCATCCAGGCGCTGACCGGCATCGACCCCGATCGCCTGGAAGAGGAGAAGCGGCGGGGCATGACCATCGACCTCGGCTTCGCCTACATGACGCTGCCCTCGGGCCGGCTGGTCGGGATCGTGGACGTGCCCGGGCACGCCCGCTTCATCCGCAACATGCTGGCCGGGGTCCACGGCCTGGACGCCGTCCTCCTGGTGGTTGCGGCGGACGAGGGCGTGATGCCCCAGACCGTCGAGCACCTGGAGATCGTCGACCTGCTGGAGATCTCGCGCGGCCTGGCGGTCCTCACCAAGAGCGACCTGGTGGACGCCGAGTGGCTGGAGATGGTGACCGCCGAGGTGGTCGAGGTCCTCGGCCACACCGCTCTGCGGGGCGCGGAGGTGGTCCCGGTATCGGCCCTCACGGGCGCGGGCCTCGATCGCCTTCGGGAGCGCCTGGACGCCCTGCTCGCTGATACGCCGGCGCGCGCCGACCGCGGGCGGCCGCGCCTGCCCGTGGACCGGGTGTTCACGATCAAGGGCTCCGGGACAGTGGTCACCGGGACGCTGGTCGAAGGCTCGCTGCGAGTCGGCGACGAGCTGGTGGTGGCGCCGGGCGGCCGCCGGGTGCGGGTGCGCGGCCTGCAGCAGCACAACCGCAAGGTGGAGGTCGCCGAGCCGGGTTCTCGGGCTGCCGCCAACCTGGTCGGGGCTGACAAGGAGCACGTCCGCCGGGGGGACGTCCTGGCGCCGGCGGGCGCGCTAGCTTCGACCCGGCGCGTCGACGCCCAGGTGCGGGTGCTCGCCGACGCTCCCATCCCGCTGCGCCACGGCGCCCACCTGCTGCTCCACACGGGCACCGCCGAGCTGTCGGCGCGGGCCATCGTGCTGGATGCGGACACCATCGAGCCGGGCGGGACCGGTTGGGTGCAGCTGTGGCTGGCCGAGCCGCTGGCCGCCGCTGCCGGCGACCGCTTCGTGCTGCGCGTGCCCTCGCCTGCGCTGACGCTGGCCGGCGGCCGCTTCGCGGACGTCTCCCCCCGCCGCCATCCCCGCCACGACTCGCGGGTGTCGGAATCGCTGGAACGGCGGGTGGCGGGAGGGGTCCTCCGGGAGGAGCTGCGCAAGTACCCGCGGGGGATCACCGAGACGGCGCTGCTCAAAGCTTCCCTGGAACCCGACGCCGACCTCTCCCAGCTCGACGCGCGGCGCGCCGGCGGCTGGCTGTTCGCGCCCGAGGCGTGGAACGCGGTCGCGCGGCGGGCAGCCGAGGCGTTGGGCGAATACCACCAGCGCAACGCCCTCCGCACCGGGATGCCACGCGAGGAGCTGAAGAGCCGCCTCGGGCTGGCGCCGGCTGCGTTCACACCGGTGCTGGCGGAGCTGGTGGCCGACGGCGCCGTGGTCGAGCGGGATGGGGAGGTGGCGCTGCCCGGCCACGAGGTGAGGCTGGATGCCGGTGACGGGCCGGCGGCGCGCCTGGTGGAGATGCTGGGCGCCGAGCCCTTCGCCCAGCCGTCACTGCCCGAGGC
>DATCNF010000115.1:0-5168 GCA_036565325.1 Candidatus Dormiibacterota bacterium
GGCGGCGGCCGCCCCGCTCGGTGCCGGACTCGGAGGCTCCCGCCGAAGCCGCCAGCTGAGGGCTCGGATCCGAGCCCGCGGCCCTACACTGTCGCCGCTTGGACTGCGTGTTCTGCGAGATCGCCAGCGGCGAATCGCCGGCTTCCTTCGTCTACAAGGACGAGGCCATGCTGGCGTTCCTGGACATCCAGCCGGTCAACCGCGGCCACCTCCTGGTGGTGCCGCGCGCGCACCGGATGCTGATGCACGAGTACGACGACGTGACGCTCCACCGGACCTGGCAGCTGGTCGGCCGCATGGCGATGGCGCTGCGCACCTGCGGGCTGCCGGTCGAGGGCATCAACATCCTGGTCGCCGACGGTGAGGCCGCGTTCCAGGACGTGCCCCACTTCCATGTGCACGTTATCCCGCGCACCAGCGGCGACGGTTTCGGCCTGACCTTCCCGCCGGGTTACGAGAGCCCCCCGGCGCGTCCCGAGCTGGACGCCGTGGCGTCCACCGTGAGGAGCGCGGTCGGCTAGAACCGCATCCGGCGGCTCCGCGCCTCAGCGCCTGAAATGTCGACAGATCAGGCGCGGTCCCTCAGAAGGACCCCTGAAATGTCGACAGATCAGCCCTGGGGCCGCCCCTCAACCTCCTCTCTAAGCGCTGACCACGATCGTCACCCGCCAGAGCCGCGCCAGCGCGGGGCAGGCGGCGCCTGGAGAGCAGGCAACCGAGGCGGTCGCGTTGAGATCGGTGGTGCCGGCCGCGGCGGCCCGGAACTTGGCCAGGGTCACGCCCCGCACCGCCGCGGCGCGGGTGTCGACCATCGGCATCAGCACGTTGCGGTCCATCGGCTGCAGGTTCTGCCAGGGCGTGAACCCGGACTGCTCGTGAAGGACCACCTCGAAGGTGTCGCCGACGTGGAACTGGAGGGTCTTGTTCTCGTCGGCATCGGTGACCTGCGAGCCGCCGCTGATCGCGGGCGAGGGGGAGCCGGCCGGGGCCGGCCGCATGGCGACCGCGCCGCAGGCGGTCAGGCCGAGCAGGGCGGCCGCCACCACGAGTGCCTTCACCTCTGACTCAACGATGGCACGCCGCGCCGGGTAACACCTATCCTCCGGCCATGGCCGGCTTCGAGGTGGACGCGGTGACGAGGTTGCTGGAGTCGACTGCCGCCGCCATCCGGAGCGAGGTCGAAGCGCTGCCCGAAGAGGTCCGGCAGTGGCGTCCGGCGCCCGGGGAGTGGTGCGTCAACGAGGTCCTCGGCCACCTGCTGGAGGCCGAGCGGCGGGGCTTCGCGGGCAGGATCCGGCTGCTCATGGAAAAGGACGGGCCGCGGCTGGAGACCTGGGACCAGGAGGCGGTCGCCGGCCAGCGCGGCGATTGCGAGCGGCCCGGCCTGGAGTCGATGGCGGAGTTCCTGGCCGAGCGCGTGATCTCGGTCGAGCTCGTGAAGGGCCTCTCAGCCGAGTCCCTGGACCGGGGCGGGGACCACGTGACGGTGGGACCGGTCACCGTGCGGGAGCTGCTGCAGGAGTGGGTGCACCACGACCGCAACCACCTGAAGCAGCTGCTGGCCAACGTCCAGGCCTACGCCTGGGAGGCGATGGGCAACACGCGCCGCTTCACCGACGTTTAGCGCCGACCAGCTGGGCGATTGCGTAGGAGAGCTGCCCCGGGTTGGTGCGCGACTTGAGCAGCGAGCGCGCCACGCCGGGCGGCGGGTTCTCGTAGCTCTCCTGGTCGTTGGTCAGCAGCAGCACGATGGCGCCGGCTCCCGCGAACCTCTCGGCGGTGCCGCGGCCCGAGCTGTCGGGCAGCCGGCTGTCGACGCAGACCACCTGCGGAGAGGCCTGTTGGAAGATCACGTCGGCGGCGGTGGCGTCGGCGGCCAGGTGCACCGCGTAGCCGTCCATGCGGAGCTTCATCGAGTAGAGCTCGGCGATTGAGGCGTCGTCCTCGACCAGCATCACGCTGATGGGATTGGGTGCGCCCACGGCGTCGGAGATGTTACAGCCGCCGGGGCAGACTTCAACTCACCGGCACGCCGCGCCATAGCATGGATTCCGTGGCCAGCGGCGCCCCTACCGACATCCTCGCCGTCCACGCCCAGGCGCAGCCCTCCAAGACCGTGATCGTCTGCGAAGGCCGGCAGGTGTCGTTCCTGGAGTTGAACAACCGCGCCAACCGGGTCGCGCACGCCGTCGCCGGCCTGGGCGTCCCTGCCGGCGGCCGTACCGCGGTGATGGCCTACAACTCGGTGGCGGGCTACGAGATCTCGGCCGGGCTCCGCAAGGCGGGCCTGATCGGCGTGCCCGTGAACTTCCGGCTGCGGGGCCCGGAGGTGGCCTACATCCTCAACGACAGCGGCGCCGGAATCGTGTTCGCGGGGCCCGACTTCGTGTCGGTGGTCGAGGAGGCGCGGGCCGGCGTCGAGGGCGAGCGCAGGTACGTGGCCATCGGCGTCGACGCCGTACCGGCCGGCTGGCATCGGTACGAGGACCTGCTCGCGGCCGCCTCCGAGCAGGAGCCGGAGGGCGTCGGCAGCGTTCTGGGCGCCTCCATGATCTACACCTCGGGCACCACCGGCCGGCCCAAGGGCGCCTTCCGCGCCCAGGGCGTGGGCATGGAGCTGGCGCTGCAGAGCATCCAGATCTTCGGCCTCGACGCCGGCGACGTGCACCTGGTGGCGGGCCCGGGCTATCACAGCGCGGTGGCCTACTTCTCGATGCTCACGATCCTGCTCGGCGGCACCGTGGTGGTGATGCCCAAGTTCGACCCCGAGCGGGCGCTGCGCCTGATCGCCGAGCGGCGCTGCACGACCACCTTCATGGCGCCGGTTCTGCTGCAGCGGATCATGGACCTGCCCGAGGAGGTCCGCGCCCGCCACGACGTGAGCTCGATGCGGGCGCTGATCCTGGGCGCCGCCCCTTTCCCGTTCACCCTCAAGGAGCGCGCGGTCCGCTACTTTCCGGATGCGCTCTACGAGTTCTACGGCGCGACCGAGACCGGCGTGAACCTGGTCCTGACGCCCGCCGAGCAGCTCGCCCACCCGGGCTCCTGCGGCCGTCCCACCGCCACCACCGAGGTGCTGCTCCTGGACGACGACGGCCGGCCGGTGCCCGACGGCACGCCCGGCCAGCTGTGGGTGCGCAACACCGGCCTGGCGGAGTACTACAACCAGCCGGACGCTACCCGGCGCAGCATGCGCGACGGCTTCTTCACGGTCGGTGACGTCGCCTATCGGGACCCGGCCGGCTACTACTTCATCTGCGATCGCAAGATCGACATGGTGATCTCGGGCGGGGTCAACATCTATCCCGCCGAGGTGGAGGCAGTCCTCCACGCACACCCGGCGGTGCGGGACGCGGCCGTGATCGGGGTGCCCGACGCGCATTGGGGCGAATCGCTGAAGGCGGTGGTGGCCCTGCAGCCGGGCGGCCAGGCCACGGCCGAGGAGCTGATGGCGTGGTGCGGGCAGGAGCTGGCCGATTACAAGCGGCCGCGCTCGGTCGACTTCGTCGACGAGCTCCCGCGCGACCAGGCCGGCAAGCTGCTCAAACGCCAGATCCGGGCCCCCTACTGGGAGGGGGCCGGCCGCAGCATCTAGGTAAGCCCGAGCACGAGGCTCAGGCCGCGCTCCGCGCCGCGCGGCACCTGGGGCAGCAGCAGGACCGTGAGGCCGGCCAGCACGCCGCCTCCGTCCGCGATGTGGCTGTCGCCCACCAGCAGGGTCTCCTCGGGCCGCGAGCCCAGCGCCCGGCAGGCGGCTTCAAAGATGGCCGGATCGGGCTTCTCGATGCCCAGCGTGAAGGACTCGACGATGGCGCTGACGTGACGATCGAGGCCGTGCCGTGCGAGCACGGGTCGCAGCGGCATCGCGGTGTTGCTGAGCACGCCGATCGCGACCTGGCGCCGGTCCAGCTCTGCGAGCAGGGGCGCGGTATCCGGGTAAGGCGTCCAGGACTCGACCCGCATGATCGCGTCGTAGAGGCGCGTCGCACTGCCCGGAGCGTGCGGCTCGGCGACCGAGAGCAGCTCCATCCAGTGCCGCCGGTGCGCCTCCTCGGAGAGGTCGCGGCCCTTGGCCAGCTCCTCGGGGGTGAGGGCGCGGTTCCAGATCTCCTGCCAGAGCTTCTCGGCCAGCGCCTGCTCCACACCCTCCTCGGCCAGCAGCGCCGCCGCATCTGGCGCCTGGAACAGGGTGTTGCCAAAGTCGAAGAGGACTGCGCGGAAGGGCAAGCGGCGTTTAACGTTACCGGCCGACGTGGACCAGGTCTGGTTGACTGCGGCGCTGGCGGCCGACGCCGCTGAGGGCGAGGGCCTGCTGCCGGACAGCATTCGCCCGCTGCGCCACGGCGCGCGCGTGGTCGGCTCCGTCAGCACCTGCAGCGTGGCACCGGGCGACAACACCTCGGTGCGCAGGGCGCTCGAGCAGGGGCCGCGGGGCGGGCCGATCCTGGTCATCGCCGGGGCGGCCGAGTCGCCGGCCGCGGTGATGGGCGGCCTGGTCGCCGAAGCCCTTTCCATCAACTCCTTCACGGCGGTCGTGACCGACGGCCTGGTGCGCGACTCCGACGAGGTCGCCGGGTTCCTCAAGGTCTGGTGCCGCGGCACCACCACCCTGGCCCCGGCCAAGAAGGCCAAGGCCGACGTCGGCAAGCCGGTCACCATCGGCGGGGTCACGATCGCGCCCGGCGACTACCTGGTCGCCGACGGCGACGGGGTCGTGGTCTGGCCGGCGGCGGCGGTGGACCGGCTGCGCGAGAAGGCTCGGGAACGGGATGCCCGCGACCAGGCGCGCGGGGTCATGCTGAGGCGGACCGGGAAGCTGGACTAGGGGCACCGTCCCCCTCCGCCGCCCTTCGGGCGGCACCTCCCCACCGAGTGGGGAGGAGTTACGCCTCGACCGTGATCCAGCCCTGGTAGCCGTGGCGGCGCAGCGCCGCCAGGACCTCCGGTGTGACCCGCGCCATGTGCACGTGGCGGATCCGGCCGGGCGCCGCTTCGATCAGCTCCAGCGGGTCGATGCCAGCCTCTCGCAGCTGCTCGATGTCGAGGCAGAGGTCGGCCTCGCAGCCGATCAGGAAGCGCTCCAGGTCGGCGCTCGGCGCCACCGCCAGGCGGAGGCCATGGCGGGTGGCGATGGCAGTCAGGCCGCCGACGGCGTCCAGCACCTCGAC
>DATCNF010000116.1:0-4793 GCA_036565325.1 Candidatus Dormiibacterota bacterium
CCCTGGCGGCGGCGGTGGGTGACATCCCAGGCTGGTTCGACCCGGCCGCGCCCGAGCCGGCCCCCGACGACTACCCGAGCCGCGCGGCGGCCCAGCGTCTCTGGAACTCGCAGGTCGACTTCGCCTATGCCTTCGCGGCCCGCGCCGAGGTGGAAAAGCGCGCGGGCGGGAACCCCTCCTGGAACCTGGGCGTGGACTACCGGCAGCTCCTTCAGCAGTCGGTGGATCGCGATGAGGTCACCGCCCTGTACAAGAGCGCCGGCCTCGACCTCAGCCAGGATCTCGCGGTTCTGAACGCCGGCGCGCTGATCAAGCCGGACCCGGCCGCGGTCGCCTACCTGCAGCGCAACCTCGTGTTCGACGGCAAGCTCAGGGTGCCGGTGCTGACCCTGCACACGTCGGGCGACGGCCTGGTCGTCCCCGAGCAGGAGAGCGCCTACGCCGCCACCGTCAGGGCCGCGGGCTCCGGTGCCTTTCTCCGCCAGGCCTTCGTACACCGGGCGGGCCACTGCGCCTTCACGGAAGCCGAGACCATCGCCGCCGCCCAGGTGATCGTGGAAAGGCTCGACCGCGGCAGCTGGGACGAGGCCGCGCTCCAGCCGGCCGCGCTCAATCTGCGGGCGGCGGCGCTGGGCTCCCGCTACGGCCTGGGGCTCAACGGCGTGACCGCGGCGCCCGCCTTCTTCAGCTGGCCCTTGTCGCCGTTTTTGAGGCCTTTCGACGCCAGTGCACAGGCCGCCGCTTAACCCGGAGAGCTAAAGCTACAGTCAAGGTGGTGGTTTTTTGATAGTATTGCTGTCACTAAGCCATATGGCTCTTCAACTCTCACAACCGCGTGTCGGGTTGGTCCTGGGAGCAGGCGGCGTCCTCGGTGGCGCCTGGATCGCCGGTGGGCTGGCCGCCATCACGCGCAATACCGGATGGGACCCATTCAACGCGACCCACGTGGTCGGTACCTCGGCCGGGGCCATATTCGCCGCCCTGACCGCGGCCCGCGTCCCCACCGAGCGGCTGGTGCCGGCGCGGCTGGCGCCCATGGCCGGAACCGTCGCTCCCAACGAGTGGCTGCTCGACGAGCTGGCCGCGGAGGCGAGCTACATGCCCCGCGGGGTGCCTCGGCCGCTGCCCGGCTCGATCGGCCTGGCCGTGAAGGGGCTGCGCTACCGCAGCGGGATCAGTCTGCTGAAGGCGATCAGCGGCCTGGCGCCGATGGGCCAGGTCTCGACCGCGCCGATCGCACGCTGCATCCAGCGCGGCCTCCCCAAGCGGGGCCGGGGCGGCTGGGTCGCACACCCCAACTGCTGGATCGTCGCCTGCGACTATCAGTCGGGGGAGCGCGTGGTCTTCGGCCGCCAGGGCTCGCCGGCCGCGGAGATCGGGCAGGCGGCGGCCGCTTCCTGCGCGATCCCGGGCTTCTTCCGGCCAGTGCAGATCGGCGGTCGGCTGTACGTCGACGGGGGCCTGCACTCGATGTCCAACGCGGACCTCCTGGAGGAGGAGGAGCTCGACCTGGTAGTGATCCTGAACCCGCTCTCGGCCCGCGTCGGGAGGCGGACCTGGAACCCGGTCGACCGGGTGGCCTCCACGATCCGCCGCCTGGCAGCCTGGCAGCTGGACCGCGAGGTCGGCCGGCTGCTCGACCGCGGCACCCACGTGCTGGTCCTGGAGCCGACGGTCGACGACCTCGACGCCATGGGCGGCAACGTGATGGACGCGCGCCGCTCGATCGACGTGGCCGAGGTCGCCATGGGGACCTTCAGCGAGCAGCTGGCGCGGCCGGAGGTGCGCGAGCTCTGCGAGATGCTGCCCCGGACGGCGGCTTCACGGCGCCGGGCCGGCCGGCTGGGCGCGCTGCTGCGGCGGGCGGGCGTGGCCGCCGCCGCCGCCTTCTAGCGCCGGACGAGGGTCACGAGCAGGGCGACCGCCGCCACGCTCATGACGACCGTCGCAATCCAGGTCAGCCCCTTGCTGAGGCGCCCACTCACCTTGTTGCCCATGACCTTGCGATCTGAACCGAGGAGGACGATCAGGATCATCAGGGGGGGTGCCACCACTCCGTTGATGACCGCAGTGATGAAGAGGGCGCGGATCGGGTCGATGCGCAAGAGGTTGAGGCTGACCCCGGCGACCACCGCCAGCGCCATCACGCCGTAGAAAGTGGGGCGGTACCAGGGCTTCACCGAGAGCGCGCCCTTGATGCCGAAGAACTCCTTGACGGCGTAGGCGGCGGAGCCGCTGAGGATCGGGATGGCCAGCAGCCCGGTGCCGATCATGCCGCCGGCGAAGAGGACGAAGGCGAACGGGCCGGCCAGCGGGGCCAGCGCCTGCGCGGCCTGGTCGGCGGTCTGCACGTCGGTCTTGCCGTGGGCGTGCAACACCGAGGCGGCGGTCAGGATGATGAAGTACATGACAACGTTCGAGAAGAGCATCCCGATCAGGATGTCGAAGCGCGCCGCCTTCAGCTCCGACGTCTTGACCCCCCGCCGCGCCGCCTCTGTGAGCTTGCCGGCCGCGCGCATCTCGTCGACCTCCGAGGACGCCTGCCAGAAAAAGAGGTAGGGCGAGATGGTGGTGCCGAAGATGGCCACCAGCGCGGTGATGAAGTCCCTGTTGAATTCGAGATGCGGCACCACGCTGGCGCGCAGCACGGCGAGCACGTCGGGATGCACGAGGATGCCCGTGAGGACGTAGGCGAAGAGCGCCAGCGTCAGCCACTTGAAGGTTTTGAAAATGGTCCCGTAGCTGACGAACAGCTGCATCACCAGGATCAGGACCGCCACGGGGACCACGAGCCAGATCTCGGGAATGGCGCCCCGTGTCAGCAGTGAGCCGCCGGCAGCCACAGCGCCCAGGTCGGCGCCGACGTTGATCGTGTTGGCGCAGAACAGCGCCAGGATGCAGATCCCGACCAGCGCGGTCGGGAATTTGCGGCGCAGCGAGATGCCCAGGCCGACCCCGGTGTGGAGGGCGATGCGGGCGCAGAGCTCCTGCATCGCGGCCATGAGCGGGAACGTGAAAAGGGCGGTCCAGAGCAGGCTGTACCCGAACTGGCTGCCGACCTGGGAGTAGGTCCCGATCCCGCTCGGGTCGTCGTCGCTGGCGCCCGTGATGAGGCCGGGGCCGAGGATCTGGAGGAAGCTCATGGGGCCCCGGCGCCGGGCTTGCTCGAAGGTCGTGCGGCCGGCGGGAGGGCCGCCGGTCGCCGCCTCGTCGCCGCCCTGCTTGCCCTTGAGCAGCTTGTCGATAGAGGGCTCGACGTCCGCACCGGCCCTCACCCTGTCGAGGACGGGGTCCTGGATCGGCGACCCCGGCGGCGGGACGTCGTCGTCCTTGCTCGGCGGCTGTGGAAGTCGCGAAGCTGCGCTCATGCCGCCATCATGCTATCAAACGGTGGGGTTTTCGTGATAGTGGTGTTGTAGCTACTTACTTCTCGTCGCCTACTGCTCCCGGTCTTCAGCGGTGTCCCGTTCGTCGAGGTCCTGGAGCGCGCGCAGCACGTTCGCCATCTCGACGGCGCCTTCGGCGGCCTCCGCGCCGCGGTTGCTCTTGGGCCCCGATCGAGCCAACGCCTGCTCGCGGTCGAGGGTCGTCAGGACGCCGAACAGGCAGGGGACGCCCGTGTCCAGCTGGACGTGCATCAAGCCTCGAGCGCACTCGCCGGCCACGTACTGCAGCTGCACGGTTTCGTCGTCGATCACGGCGCCGAGGGCGACCAGGGCGTCATAGCGGCTGGTCTCGGCGAGGTTGAGGGCCGCCAGCGGCAGCTCCATCGGGCTGGGCACCCAGGTCACCTCGGGCGGATCGGGAAGGCCGCGGGCGCGGAGCGCGTCCATGGCGCCCCGCAGCAGCCGGCTGGAGATGTCCTCGTGCTGGCGGCTGACCAGGATCGCGATCCGCAGCTCGGACGCGTCGAGGTCGGGTTGGCGGGAGCTCCTCAGTTCCTGGCCCGGATCTGGCTGAAGCAGTCGGCGCAGTATACGGGCCGGTTCTGCGTGGGCACGAAGGGAACCTCGGTCAGGCTGCCGCAGACCGCGCAGGTGACCTGGTGCAGGGTGCGGACCCGGGTGATGGCGCGGCCCTCGCGGCGCAGCTGGCGACACTCGGGGCAGCGGCCGGGCTCGTTGGTGAGGCCCTTGGTGAGGTAGAACTCCTGCTCTCCGGCGGTGAAGGTGAACTCGATCCCGCAGTCTCGGCAGGTCAGGGTCTTGTCGGCAAACGTGGTCACGGATGTCTCCTTGGCTTCGACTTCTGCTAGATCCTTCCCGCGGGGGGACGCGAAGCGGAAGTATAAGGGCGCCCGGAGCAATAAAAAAGGGTCGCGCCGTGCGGGCGCGACCCTTCTTTGGGAATTGCAACCGAAAGGAAATGAGATCTTCTGTGTCTGGATCCGACGCTCTTCCTGAATCAACGGCTGAAGAGTGGAGGTATAGGTGGACAAGCCCTCGGGCGATTAGTACCGCTCAGCTCAAGCACTCACATGCCTTACACCTGCGGCCTATCAACCTGGTTGTCTACCAGGGCCCTTACCCGGTTAACCCGGTGGGAGACCTTATCTTGGAGTCGGCTTCGCACTTAGATGCTTTCAGCGCTTATCCGAACCGGACATGGCTACCCGGCGCTGCCACTGGCGTGACAACCGGTACACTAGCGGTCCGTTCAACCCGGTCCTCTCGTACTAGGGTCAACTCTCCTCAAGTCTCCTGCGCCCACGGCGGATAGGGACCGAACTGTCTCACGACGTTCTAAACCCAGCTCGCGTACCGCTTTAATGGGCGAACAGCCCAACCCTTGGG
>DATCNF010000117.1:0-1862 GCA_036565325.1 Candidatus Dormiibacterota bacterium
GTGGTGGTCTGGTCCATGGTCTCAAGAACCTTACCCCGAGCCTGCCGTATTCACTCGAGGTGGAGTCGGCCTGAAAAGAGGCCGGCCCACGCAGGCCGGCCTCTCGGAGTCCGGGTCGGCTAAGAGGTGGCCGGTGTGCCCGAGGCGTGGGTCACCGCGTTGAGCGCGTCGACCTGGCCGTGGCCGTACCACGAGTTGTACCCGGCGCCCCCGGTGCACTGCTGAGGGGCGCCGTTGCTCACCGAGACGAAGAAGGAGTACGGGAGACCCGAGAACCCACTCGCGGGCAGGGTGGCCGGGCAGGGCTGGGGATCGGCGGACTGGTTCACGTAGGCCTGGACCTGACCCGGGTTCATCTTGCCCTTGCTGCTGCTGAGATTGCCGAACTGGCTGACGATCAGCGCCGCCGTGCCCGCGACGTGCGGCGACGCCATCGACGTCCCCTGCAGGTAGCAGTAGACGACGGTCGGCTCGTTGGGATCGGTGCTCGTCTCCTTGACCGACCGCGAGCACGGCTGGGACGGCGGCCAGGTGGAGAGCACCCGGCCGTTGGGCGCTTCGGCGTTGCGGCCGAACTGGCTGTCGCCACCCGGGGCCACGATCTGGGTCACGCCGCTCCCGTAGCTCGAGTAGAACGACTTCAGGTAGCCACTGTTGGGGTTGGACGGGTCCTGGTGGTTGTGGCCGTCGGCGGTGACGCCGATCACGCTGCCTTGGAAGGCGGTGGTGGTGCGGCGGAGAGGATTTGAACCTCCACGAGGTTGCCCTCACTAGCTCCTGAAACTAGCGCGTCTGCCGTTCCGCCACCGCCGCACGGTAGGGAAGCTGACCAGTATAAGGAGGCTGTGAGCCTCTTCTACCGCGTGGCCTACCTGGTCGGTTTCAAGCCCTGGGACAGCGGCGTCACCCCGCCGGAGCTGGTGGCCGTGGTGGAGGGCGAGAAGGCCCTGCCGCCCGGCCGGGCGCTCGACCTCGGCTGTGGCACCGGCACCAACACCATCTACCTGGCGCACCACGGCTGGGACGTGACGGCGCTCGACTTCACGCCGCGTGCGCTCGCCGCCGCGCGCCGGAAGGTGGCGGTGGTGGGAGTTCGGCCTCGGATCCTGGAGGGCGATGTGACCAGGCTGGAGACGCTCGGCATCGGCGATGGCTACACGCTGCTCTTCGATCTCGGCTGCTACCACTCCATCCCCGACGCCGGCCGGGATGGTTACGCCCGGGGCGTGACCGCAGCCGCGGCGCCCGGGGCCACGCTGCTGATGTTCGGGTTTGCACCGCACCAGATGCGCTTCGGACCCGCGGGCTTCACCCGGGCTGAGCTCGAAGATCGCTTCCCGGAATGGACGATCGAGTCCGCGGAGCGGGGCACCGACCGCATGGAGACCTGGTGGTTCCGGCTCCGCCGCCGCTAGTCGATCTTTAGTGTGAGGGGCCCGCCCAGGAACTCCACCAGCCGCTCAGCCTCCGCCTTCAACTGTTTGCGCCCGGGGGCCGGCAAGGGCGCGAAGAGCGCGACCGTGACCTCGAGCCCGCGCGCGTCCTTCTTGTAGGTCCAGGTCCCGGCCACCCGCCCTCCCCGCAGCACCAGCGCCGAGATCCAGCCCGCCGTGCGGCTGACCAGCGGCCGCTGCGCCTCCGTGAACAGGTGCGAGCGGTCGGCGTGCCCCAGCACCCAGGTGTCGAAGGGGCCGAGCAGGCGCACGCGCGGGTCAGGCTCCGCCGCCTCCAGGTGGGGGACGTCGACCGCCAGCATCCAGAGCCGGCGACCGTCCACCTCGACCTCTTCCAGGCCGGCGGCGGCCGCCACCCAGGCCTGCCGGCCCCAGGGCGGGCGCGCTCCCAGCCAGCGCGCGTAGTCC
>DATCNF010000118.1:0-1899 GCA_036565325.1 Candidatus Dormiibacterota bacterium
GCCCGTCTCGGTGAAGTGAGCCGTAGCGTGCCGATTGATGCTCTGGTTGCAGCAACTCGTCCGCCCGCACGCCAGGCACTGGCGCAGATGCACCCAGTTGGCGCCGATCTCGATGCACGCCGAGCAAACATCGAGTGGGGGCTCGAGCTGGAGGTCCGCCTCGAAATGGTCACAGAACTGTGTCACGTGGCAGGTGGTCCGGAGAGCACACGGCCGGGCGGAAACCGTTTGGCAGGCACCCCGGTCGCGGCGACACTAGCACCGAATCGCCCCGCTGACGGCCACGGCTGTGGGCGAAGAATCCGCAAGCTCCTATCTTGTCAAGCAGCTGCAGCGGTGGGTTGAGCACCCTCCTGTAGGAGTCGGAAGACGCTGCGCACGAGCTGTCGCTTGAGCGCCCGCATGGCGTCCCGCCCGGTCTTGCCCTCCGACCGTTTGCGCTCGAGGTACGCCTGCGCGGGAGGGTGATGCAAGCCCTGACTGAGGGCGATCGTGTAGAGGGCTCGGTTGAGCTGACGGTTGCCACCCCGGTTGAGGCGCATGTGCCTGGTCTGGCCAGAGCTGGCCGGGATGGGCGCCACGCCGGCCAGGGCCGCGAAGGCATCGGCGGAGCGGAAGCGGCGCACGTCACCCGTCTCGGCGATCAGCTTGGCGGCCACCAGCACGCCGGCGCCGGGCAGCGCCAGGAGCGGATGTCCGGCCACGCGTTGCGTGATGCGGGCCGTCAGGTCGGCCACCTCCGCCGCCAGGCGGCGCAAGCGCGCCAGCCGAGCGCGGGCAAGCTCGGCCTGGACACCCTGCAGGCGGCGCAGCTGCCGAGCGACCGTCTGCTGGTGACGCACGGCGGTCAGGTTGGCGGCCGTGGCGCCATAGCCGGGCAGCAGGCTGCGCAGGTCGGCGTGCAGCCGGTTGCGCACGCGGGTCTGCTCGGCCACGAGGTCCTCGCGGGCCTCCACCAAGAGTTGCAGCTCGAGGCTCCGGTCGAGCAGGCGGACCGGCGGCAGGTTCGACTCGCGCAGGGTCACCCGGGCGATGGCCAGGGCATCGGCGGGGTCGCTCTTGCCCGCTCGTCGCGTGCGCCCGCGCTCGCGCCGCGAGAGCTGTGGGGGCACCTCGCGCACGCGTCGGCCGGCGGCCACCAGGAAGCGCGCCGCGGGTGCGCCAAAGCTGGCCGAGCCCTCGATGCCGATGATCAACTCGGCGGCACTGCCATCGATCCAGGCCAGCAGTCCGCGATGACCGGCCGGCGTGTTGGCGAAGGTGCGTTCGGCCTGCGCAGCCCCTCGCTCGTCGACCAGGCAGGCCGCCAGGCTGTCCTTGTGGGTGTCGATCCCGACCGCGTGCATCGTGGCCCCTTTCCGGCTTCGATACGATGAACGCGGACCGGGTGGGCAGCAGTGCGTCGAGTGAGAACCACGCTCCTATGAGGCCACGCCCGGTCCGCTCGCTCCGGCGGGCGGGGGCACTTGCGGAACTGGCCATCGCCATTGACGAGGCACCACCAAAAGGAGCCACCCACCCGCTGTCGCGAACCCTCGCACCACGGCGAAGGCCTCGTCCACGCTACGCACCACCAAATGGCCTGAAGGCGATGTGCACGCTCCGGGGGCCCCGCTGACGACCGGGTTCACCGAAGATTGGCCCACCAAAATGGCCCTGGACCCTCTACGCGGAATGCGGCCGAGGCGGCGGGTGAGATGGGTCATCTCAGGGTTTCGCCTTTTTTTACCCTGGGCGAAAGGTGCAAAACCTGCGCGCAGCTGAAATGCGACGGCTGTGAGCGAAGATTCGCCCACCAAAATGGCCTTCCAGCCATGTGCACGATTGGGCCAGCGTGTACACACTTTGAGGGCGCGCGCGCACGCGCGCCGAAGCTCGCCCATCGCGCGTCCTTTGGCC
>DATCNF010000119.1:0-4510 GCA_036565325.1 Candidatus Dormiibacterota bacterium
CGGCTCCGGTTTCCCTAATAAAGAAAACGCCCACGCTGCGAGGCGGGGGCGTTTCCAGTTGGTGCCTTAGCTGGCGAGGCGAACCTTGTTGGCGCGCGGGCCCTTCTGGCTCTGCTCGATCTCGAAGGTCACCTGCTCGCCACCGACCAGGCGGTCGAAGTCACCCTCGGTGCCGCTGCGGTGGAAGAAGTACTCCTTCCCGTCCTCGGCCGCGATGAATCCGAAGCCGCGGTCGGATACGAGCTTCTTGATGGTTCCGGTCTGCATAAAAAACGTCCTCTTTCTCGAACGGAAGGCCTGACCATCGCGGGGCCCGTTCGAGAAAAGGGACGCCACGGCGAAGCGCGCCCGCTGCGGACGCTGAGCTGAGTTTACCCAGAAGACCCCCCCTTTAGTCCACCCCCTGAGCCCTCAGCGCCGTTCCAGCCAGGCCTTGGCCTCCGCAACATCGCCCGCGCCGAGCTCGTGGCCCGCGTTCTGCCAGGAGAGCTCGACGTCCGCGCCCGCCCGTTTGAGGAGCGCCGCCAGCTTCTCCGGCTGCCCGGCGGCGACCATCGGGTCGGCCCGGCCGGAGAGCAGCAGGACGCGCTTGGCGCGCAGGTCGGGCAGGGGGTCGGGCTCGAGCGGGACCATCGGCCGGATCAGCAGCGCGCCATTGAGGGTGTGGGGGCTGAGCAGGAGCATGGCGCCGGCGATGTTGGCACCGTTGGAGAAGCCGACGGCGATCGGCGGGTCGTCGGCGTTGGCGTCCACCCAGCCCGCGAGCTCGAGGGCGCGCGCACGCAGGTCCTCCTCGTCGAAGACGCCCTCCGCCAGGCGGCGGAAATAGCGCGGCATCCCGTTCTCCAGGACCTTGCCGCGCGGGCTCAGGAGAGGAGCGCCGGGGAGGAGCAGGCGGCCCAGGCCGACCAGCTGGGTTTCGTCCGCGCCGGTGCCGTGCAGGAGCAGGAGCGGGGTGCCGGTGCCCGGCTCTTTGAGGTGGATGAAGTCAGCCGGCATCGCCCCCACCCTACCCTCCCCCGGGACGGGGGAGGAGGACCAGTCTGCCACCCACCGACTCCATGACGAAGTCGAAGGTGTCCGCCGCCAGGCAGAGCGCCAGGTCCTCGGCCGGAAAGCCGGGGTGCCGGCCCTGGGCCAGCCGCCGGTAGCGCCCGGTGACCCGGAGCGGGGCCAGCAGGCGGTCCAGCGGAGGCGGGCGCCGCCCCTGCACGAGGTCGGCGATGAGCTCGGCGCAGGCGCGGTCCTCCGGGTAGCCGTCGCTGGCGCCGGTGGCGACCAGGGTGACCTGGGCGGGGTCGTGTTGGAGCAGAAAGCGCGCGGTGGCGGCGGCGTTGACCAGCGCCACCGCCAGCACATGGTCGGCGGCGTCGGCAGCCACCACGCCGCGGGTGCCGGCGCTGGAGCGCATGACCAGTACGCGGCCGGTCAGGTCGAGCGCCCTGATCAGGCTCGGGGAGTTGCTGATCGGGACGCCCGGCACCGGCAGCCCGTCTTCCTCGGCCGAGAGCACCGCCCCCGGGATGGTCGCCGCCAGCGCCACCGCCTCCTCCACGCTGTCGCACAAGCGGCACTCGACGGCTCCGCGGGCGAAAGCCCAGGCGCTGACGGTGAAGGCGCGAATGACGTCGATCACGACCACGATTCCGGTGACGCCGCGAGCACCTTCGATGCCCTCGGCGTGCCGGACCTCTATAGCTGGACGACCTGCCCCACGTTCTCGGCGGTGGCCCGGTCGCAGACCAGCCGCGCGGCCGCGGCGTCCTCCACGGCGTGGCCCATCGATTTGTAGACCGTCAGCTCGTCCAGGGCGGTGCGGCCGGGCCGGGTCCCGGACAGCACCTCGCCAAGCTCTACTGCGACCTCGGGGTCCATGCCCTGGAGCTCGTGGGCGCCCGCGGGGTAGGGCTGGAAGGCGATCCGCGACTCCACGCAGAGCAGGCCCATGCGCACCACGTCCGGGGGCAGCTCGGGGCCGCCCGCGGAGAGGCCGACCGAGGTCACATGGGCGCCGGGCTTGAGCCAGGCCGCCTGCAGGACCGGCGCTGGGGAGTCGGTGCAGCAGCAGACCACGTCGGCTCCCCGGACCGCGGCTTCGAACGAATCGGCGACCCGGGCACCGGGGTGCTCGGCCGCCAGCCGTTCGGCCCGCGCGCGGTCGCGAGAGGCGATCCGCACCTCCTGGAAGTCGCGGACCCGGGTCACCGCACGCAGGTGGGTGCCGCCCTGGACCCCGGCGCCCAGGATCGCCAGCACCCCCGCGCCCTCCGGCGCCAGGGCTCGCACCGAGACGGCCGTGGAGGCGCCGGTCCGCACGGCGGTGATCTCGGTGCCGTCCATGATGGCCAGGGGCCGGCCGTCGGACTCGTCGAAGATCGCGATCAGCGCCTGGTGCGAGGGCAGGCCGCGCTCATGGTTGCCGGGGAAGACGGTGACCAGCTTGGCCTCCAGGCCCAGGCCGGGCACGTACCCCGGCATCACACCCAGCAGCCCGTCCGGGACCCGGGCCGCGGTCCGCGGCGGCACCGAGGTGGAGCCCGCCGAAAGCGCCTTGAAAGCGCGCTCCAGGGAGTCCAGCAGGAGGTCGAGATCGAGCAGCCTGGCCACCTCCGACTGCGGGATCAGCCGGATGGAGGTCGGCACCAGCCCGATCATAATTCGCGTCCTCATGCAGCACGCTCCGCTGGGTTGGGAGCAGCTCGCCGATTGCGGCGCCATGCGCGTGGTCGGCCTGCGGCTGCGGCCCGGCCAGCGCGTCCCCGAGCACAGGAATGCGATCCCGGTCGCCGTCATCGTGACTGAAGGTGAGCTGCATTTCAGCGAGGGCTCCGCGAAGGCGCAGACGGCGCGCGCCGGCGAGCTGGTGCTGGTGAACCCCGGCGAGCGCCATGCCTACTGGTCGGAGGTCGAGACCTCCGCCTACCTCGTCTACGCCGGGCTGCCCGGGGTGCGGGCCCGGGCCTGGACGTTGAGGACGCGATGAACGAAACCACCGCCCCGCCCCAGCCCTCCCCGCGGGGAGGGGAGGGGGTTTGGAATCGCCTCCGTGGCACCCTGGTCTGGCGCACGGTCGAGGCCTACGTCAACGAGGGCATGCCCAACTACGCCTCGGGGCTGGCCTTTAACGCCTTTCTGACCATGTTCCCGATCGTGCTCGGGCTGGTCGCCCTGTTCGGCCTCTTCCTGCGCGGCAGCTGGTTTTACAACCAGATGCAGTACGTGCTCCTGAACGCGTTCCCGGTGGACGCCCAGACTCAGATCCGGAGCACCCTGGAGGGGGCGGGCGACCACGCCGGCCTGCTGGGGCTGGTCTCCTTCATGGCTCTGCTCTGGAGCGGCACCGGGCTCTTCGGGAGCCTCGAGTTCGCCATGAACCGGGTCTACGGCTTCCGCGGCCGCAACCCCTTCCGGATGCGGCTGCACGGGCTGCGCCTGATCGCCGCCTTCGTGATCGCGGTGGTGGTGATGGTGGCGCTGAACACCGCCATCGCCTTCCTGGATGTGCCCTTCCTCAACGTCTCGACCTACCTGGGGGCGGTGGCCGGCTGGCTCGTGATCGCCGCCCTGCTGGTCTCCATCTACCGGCTGACGCCGGCCCGCGCGCTCCCGCTGCGCGACGTGCTGCCGGGGGCGCTGATGGCGGGCGCGCTGGTGGAGCTGATCACGCTCGCCTTTCCGCTGATCGGCGCCGCCACCCAGCGCTACAGCACCTACGCGCGGGCCTTTTCCTTCGTCTTCCTGCTCACGACCTGGCTCTACCTGCTCAGCTCGCTGATCCTGTTCGGCGCCGTCGTCAACCGGCTACTGGCCGGGGGCGAGGTTCCAGAGACGGAGGACACGCCCGTGGGCGCCGTCCTGCACAAGGGAAAGCGCCGCCGTGTCGAGCGCCAGGCGCGCGGCGAACACGACCGGCTGCTCCAGGAAGGCGGCCCCGATCGCCCGCAGGATGTGGCCGTGCGCGAAGGCTAGGACGGGGCCCTGGTCGCGTTCGGCCTGCGCGATGAAGCGCCGGGCGCGCTCGTAGACCTGGTCCGGCGTCTCGCCGCCCGGGCAGCCGTCGCGGAAGAGCTCCCAGTGCGGCCTCTTCTCGTGGATCTGGGCGCTGGTGACGCCCTCGTACTCGCCGTAGTCGTACTCCAGCAGGAGGTCGTCGGGGGTGGCGTCGGGGAAACCGGCCAGCTCGGCTGTGCGGCGCGCGCGCACCAGGGGACTGGTGTAGACGCGGTGGAATTGGATGCCCTGCAGGCGCGGTCGCAGCTGCGCGGCCCGGGCTTCGCCCTCAGGCAGCAGGGGGAGGTCGGTGCGGCCCGTGTGGCGGCCGCTTTTGGACCACTCGGTCTCGCCGTGCCTGGCCAGGTAGAGGTCTAGCGACCCCACCCCAACCCTCCCCGGAGGGGAGGGGGTGTCACCGTCCCAGAAGCTCGGGGCGCCCGGTGCGCAGCGACCGGCCCGCGGCTTCGATCACGGCGCCGGCGCGCAGGCGGGAGCCGTGATGGACGCAGACCAACCC
>DATCNF010000120.1:0-5680 GCA_036565325.1 Candidatus Dormiibacterota bacterium
GTCACCGGGCGGGAGGGCGAGCGCCTGGTGGTGACGGACGCCCGCCCGGTCGAGGGGGCACGTCCGTCGGGATCCTGACCGCCGGCTTCGGGCTCGCCTGGGGCCAGGAGCTGGTGCTGCTGACGCCGCTGCCGCTGCTGGTGCTGGCCAACCTGGCGGAGACGGCGGGGGGCCGGCGTGCGGGCCTCCGCCTGGCGGGGGAGGTGATCCTGGTCGCGCTGCCCGCGCTGGTGGTCGTGATCGGGGTTGCCGAGGGCCTGGCCGCACTGGCCGCGCGGACCTCCGGACCGGCCGTGGCGGCCGGCTTCGGGCTGGCGGCGGCGGGCGGGCTGGCGGGCCTGGCCGGGAGCGCGCCAGTCCTGCGCCGGCTGGCCCGGGTGATGCCCCTGGACCCCGGCAACCAGGTCCACCGGCTGGCCGTGGTGCTGACCGTGGGCCTGGTCGCCGTCCAGGTCGTGACCCAGCTGACGAGCGACGTGCTGGCTGCGGCCGCGGCCGGCCCCAGCCTCAGCCGCCTGGACCTGGTGGCCCAGGAGATCCCCTTTCTGCTGGCGGCAGTGATCGGCATCGGGATCTGGATCCGCCGCTCGCCCGCCGCCGCGGCCCAGCGCCTGGGGGTGGCCTGGCCGCGGCCCTGGCAGGTGCTGCTGGGAGTGGCCGCGGCCGGACTCTTCTACGCCTTTGGGGTGGGTGCGGACGCGCTCGCCCAGTGGCTGACGCCGGGCCTGGCACAGCGCGTCAACGCGGCCAGCGGCCGCATCTTCTCCGGGCTCGGCGATCCGGTCGGGATCGCCACCATCGCGATCGCGGCCGGGGTCTGCGAGGAGCTCTTCTTCCGCGGCGCCCTGCAGCCCCGCCTGGGCCTGTTCTGGCCGGCCCTGGTCTTCGCCTCCGTGCACACCCAGTACGGCCTCTCGCTGGACGCGCTGGCGGTGCTGGTGCTGGCGCTGGGGCTGGGCCTCCTGCGCCGCTACACCAACACCACCACCTCGGCGCTCTGTCACGTCGCCTACAACACCCTGGTCGGGGTCGGCATCGGCGGCCTGGGGGTGGTCCCGGCGATTGCCGTGGAGGCGGCGCTGCTGGTGGCGGCGGCGGCCACCATGCCGGCCTTCCGGCAGCTCTTAACAGGCGGGGTAGGCAACCGGCGCCCGGTCGGCTAGAATCCGCCCGTGGTACTAGATGTGGCTGCCGCATATCGCGACAGCCCCAATATGTTGTTGGGTACCTCAGCCGCGCCGGAGCCCACGCGGGTCCTGGCGGTGGTCAACCAGAAGGGCGGGGTGGGCAAGACCACCACCACCATCAACCTGGCCGCGGCGATGGCCGAGGCCGGCCGCCAGGTGCTGGTGATCGACCTCGATCCCCAGGCCAACACCACCAGCGGGCTGGGCCTCGATCCCCGCCGCCAGCGGCTCACCGTCTACCACCTGCTCAGCGGCGAGGCCGCCGTGGACGAGGTGGCGGTGCCCTGTGGGGTCGACGGCCTCTACCTGGTTCCCTCCCAGCTCGACCTGGCCGGGGCCGAGATCGAGCTCGCGGGCCAGGACAATCGGGAAGGACGGTTGCGTACGGCGCTGGCTGACCTGGCGGGAGGCTACGGGCACGTGCTGATCGACTGCCCGCCCTCCCTGGGCCTGCTCACGCTCAACGCGCTGGCCGCCGCCGACCAGATGCTGATCCCGCTCCAGTGCGAGTACTTCGCGCTGGAGGGCCTCGGCCACCTGCTCTACACGCACCAGCTGGTCCGCATGAGCCTCAACCCCCGGCTGGAGATCGGCGGCATCCTGCTCACCCAGTTCGACGCCCGCACGACCCTGGCCTGGGACGTCGCCCGCGAGGTCCGCCGCGCCTACCCGGACAAGGTCTTCGAAACCCTGATCCCGCGCAACGTGCGGGTCAGCGAAGCGCCCAGCCATGGCATCCCGATCACCATCTATGACCCCACTTGCCGCGGCGCCCTAGCCTACCGGCAGCTGGCCGAGGAGGTCCTTTCTCGATGAGCGCCATCCGTCCCCGCGGCCTGGGCCGCGGCCTGCACGCCCTGATCCCGCTCCCCACCGGCCCCGGCGGCGGCTCCAGCCGGCTGCTCGCACTCGACCAGATCCGACCCTCTCCGGAGCAGATGCGCCGCCATTTCCCGGCCGACTCCCTGCGCGAGCTGGCCGATTCCATCCGCGAGCACGGGATCCTGCAGCCGGTGCTGGTCCGCCCCCTGGCCGACGGTTATGAGCTGATCGCCGGCGAACGGCGGTGGCGGGCGGCCCGGCAGGCCGGGCTGGAGCGGATTCCGGCCGTGGTGCGCGAGGAGGCGGCCGACGACGAGAGCCTGCTCCTGGGGCTGGTCGAGAACCTGCAGCGTGAGGACCTCGATCCGATCGAGGAGGCGCGCGGCATCCAGCGCCTGATCGACCAGTTCGGGCTCACCCAGGAGGAGGCGGCGACCCGGCTGGGCCGGGGCCGGGTCTCGGTGAACCAGGCCCTGGTCCTGCTCCGAGCCTGCCCAGCGGTCGCCTCGGCGACGGCTTCGGGAGCCATCAGCGCGGCCCATGCCCGGTCCCTGATCGGGCTGCCCACCCCCGAGGACCAGGAGCGCGGCCTGCGGGTGGTGTTGGCGCGCCGCCTGAACGTGCGCCAGACCGAGAACTGGGCGCGGTCCTACCGGCCGGCGCCGAGCCGGGCGCCCCGCTCGGCGTCGGTTCCCCCGGTCGATGCCCTGGCGCAGCGCTTGGCGGAGGCGCTGGGAGCGCCGGTTAGGATTAGCGGTGCCGCCCGGGGGCGGATCACGATCGAGTTCATCAGCCGCCGGCAGCTGGAGGGAATCGTCTCCCGACTGACCCGCTGAGCGGCGATGTAAAACGTTTTACATCGGGCCTCCCGGCGCCAAACAAAGGGGTCCGTGCGGGAGGTTTGGGCGAAGAGTGGGTGTTTCCAGGTCGTTCCTGGCTGAGGCGGCCGAGGTGGTCGTGCTCGCGCTGGGCCTGTACCTCGTGATCACCTTCGCCATCCAGACCGTGCACGTGATCGGGCTATCGATGTACTCGACCCTGGATGACAACGACTACCTGATCGCCAACAAGCTCGACTACCGGCTGCATCCGCCGCAGCGCGGCGACGTCATCATCATGCGCGACCCCTTCGACTCCTCGAAGGACTTCATCAAGCGTGTGATCGCGCTGCCCGGTGAGGAGCTGCTGATCAAGGACGCCCACGTCTACATCAACGGCCACCTCCTGAACGAGCCCTACCTGCGCACCGACGAGCCGTGGAACAACAACGCCAACTGGCCCGCGCCCGGGAGTCAGGACGCCGGCCTGCCCCGGACTCTGCCCGCCAACCAGTACTTCGTGATGGGGGACAATCGCAACGCGTCCAGCGATTCCCGGGTCTTCGGTTGGGTGGCCCGGGACCGTATCGAGGCACGGGCCTGGCTGCGCATCTGGCCGCTGCCCAAGCTGGGCCCCATCGACCAGGTCAAGCCCATGCTGGCGACCTCTTCCTCGCTCCCGGTCGCTGCCTGACCGCCGCCTGCCGCGGCCGCCAGGGATGACCCGGGAGCCGTTCCTATAATCCGGGCATCGCACGCGCGGTCGGCATGACGAAAGGGTTGGCGCGCGACCTGCTCGAGGTCTTCGCGCTGGCGCTCGGTCTTTACCTGATCGCCACCGCCACCATCCAGACCGTGCACGTGGTCGGGCTCTCGATGTCACCCACGCTGGGCGACAACGATCTCCTGATCGCCTCCAAGGTCGACTACCACCTGCACGACCCCGAGCGGGGCGACATCATCATCCTGAAGAGCCCGCTGGATCCGAGTCGCGACTACATCAAGCGGGTGATCGGACTGCCCTTCGACCACATCCTGATCCGGGACCGCCACGTGCTGGTCAACGGGGTGGTGCTGGAGGAGCCGTACATCCAGAACTGGGTGAGCAGCGGCAACTGGCCCTCCACCCCGGACGCCGTCGACGGCGAGGTGGTGCCCAGGGATATGTACTTCGTGATGGGGGACAACCGCGACCACTCCAGCGACTCGCGGCTGTTCGGCTACGTGAGTCGCGACCAGATCGACGGCAAGGCGGTGCTGCGGGTGTGGCCCTGGGCGCATATCGCGCTGCTCGACGTGCGCCCGACGCTGGCCCGCAGCTAGCGCCGGCTGCCGGGAAGCCGCGCCGGCGGCCGCCGACTCAGGCCCCGATCGCCTTCCGGAAGGGTTCCTCGCTGCCGAAGGGACCGATCACCGCCATCTGGATGGGCGCGCCCATGACGCGCGCCGCCACCCGGCGCAGATCGGCCGTGGTGAGGGCATCGACGATCCGGATCACCTCGTCGACGGTGCGGATGTTGCCGGTCAGCAGCAGCTGCTGGGCCAGCCAGCTGGCCATCGCGTTGGTGCTCTCCAGCCCCAGGCGCAGGCGGCCTTTGGTGAACTCCTTGGCCTTGGTCAGCTCGGCCTCGGGGATGTCCTGCTCGGCGACCCGCCGCAGCTCCTCGAGCACGGCCGCCACCGCCTCCTCGGCCTTCTTGGGATCGACGCCCATGTAGACGGCGAAGTAGCCGGCGTCGCGGTGCTTGCTGCTGTAGCTGTGCACGTCATAGGCCAGGCCGCGCTGCTCGCGGATCTCCAGGAACAGGCGCGAGCTCATGCCCTCGCCGAGCACCGTGTTGACGAGGTCCAGGGCATAGCGGTCGGGATCCATGTAGGAGAGGGCGCGCGAGCCCAGCACTATGTGCGCCTGCTCGGTCTTCTTCTGGTGCAGGACCACGGTCGCCGCCAACCCCCCGGAAGGCGCCGCGTCATAGGCGCCCTCCGCGGGACCCTCGGGCAGGCCCAGCCCACGGTCGATCATCTCCGCGGTGCGGTCGGGATCGATGCCACCGGAGACCCCGACCACCAGGCGGCTGCGCCGATAGTGCTCGTCCAGGTAGCGGACCAGGTCGTCGCGCGTGACCGCGCCCACCGACTCGGCCGTGCCCACGATGTCGCGACCGAGCGCGTGCCCCGGCCACATCGCCTGCTCGAACAGGCTGTGCACGTAGTCCTGGGGCTGATCCTGGTACATCTTGATCTCTTCCAGGATCACCATCCGCTCGCGATCGATGTCGCTGGGAGCCAGCTGGGAGTGGCTGATGATGTCGCCGAGGACGTCGATCGCCAGCTCCAGGCGATCCATGGGCACGCGTGCCCAGTAGACGGTCACCTCTTTGTCGGTGGAGGCGTTCATGACGCCACCGACGCCTTCGATGGCTTCGGCAATGTCCTTGGCGGTGGGCCGACGGGGCGTGCCTTTGAAGAGCAGGTGCTCGATGAAGTGCGAGATGCCGCCGATCTGATCGGTCTCGAAGCGCGAACCGACGCCGAACATGAGGACCACGCTGGCCGACATCCGGTCAGGCATGGGAGCGGTCAGAACCCTGGCGCCCCCCGGCAGCTCATGCAGGAAATGACCGTTGGCGGGGGGCATGCCTGGCCAGTATAAGAAACCCAGCCCACGGCTCCCCGGGAACTCGGACGGGCCGCGGCGGGGGGGCGATGTAAAACGTTTTACATCGCGGTTTTGGTGGCTAGCGCGCGCTCTCCTTGATGGCACCCAGCGCCGCGTACAGGATCATGGCCACGTAGTCCGCCGGCATCCCGTCGGACACGGCGTCCAGGGCCTCGCCCAGGAAGCGCTGGACG
>DATCNF010000121.1:0-5377 GCA_036565325.1 Candidatus Dormiibacterota bacterium
GCCCGCCACGAGTCCGGCGCCGTTACCGCCGCCGACGCCTACGCGCGGCTGACCGGCCGGGTCGGCCTGGCCACGGTGCACCAGGGCCCCGGCCTGACCAACGCGGTGACGGGCCTGGCCGAGGCCGCCAAGAGCCGAACACCGCTGCTGGTGATGGCCGGCGACACCGCCGCCGGCGCCATCCACTCCAACTTCCGGATGGACCAGGGCGGGCTGGCCGAGTCCGTGGGCGCGCTCTCCGAGGCGCTGGGCAGCGCCGAGACCGCGGTCGAGGACGTGGTGCGCGCCTGGCGGCGGGCCGTGCTCGAGCGGCGGCCGGTGGTGGTCAGCATGCCGATCGACGTGCAGGCGGCCGAATGCCCGGCGCCGGACGCCTTCAGCGCGCCTGCGCCCCCGGCGGCGGTGGCGGCCGGCGCCGAGGAGGTCGCCGCCGCCGCCCATCTGCTGGCACACGCCCGGCGGCCGCTCCTGATCGCCGGGCGGGGGGCCGTGCTGGCCGGGGCTCGCAAGCCGATCGAGCAGCTGGCACGCGCGACCGGGGCCCTGCTGGCGACCTCGGCCGTTGCCAACGGGCTCTTCGCGGGCAACCCCTACTACCTCGGCATCTCGGGCGGCTTCGCGACGCCGCTGGCGGCGGAGCTGATCCCGAAGGCGGACGTGGTAGTCAGCTTCGGGGCCGGCCTCAACATGTGGACGACCCGCAAGGGCCGCCTGCTCGACCCGGCGGCGCGCCTGGTCCAGGTCGACGTCGAGGCCGACGCCATCGGCGCCCACCGGCCGGCGGACGTGGCGCTGGTCGGGGATGCGGCCGAGACCGCGCGAGCCCTGCTGGAGGTGATCGGCGAAGGCTCGCCCGTGACCTGGCGGACGCCGGAGCTGGCCGGCGAGATCGCCCGCCGGCGCTGGCGCGACGAGCCTTACCGGGACGCCTCCGGTGACGGCCGCATCGACCCGCGCACCCTGGTGATCGCGCTCGACGACATGCTGCCCGGCGACCGCCTGCTGGCCTGCGACGGCGGCCACTTCATGGGCTGGCTGCCGATGTACTGCTCGGTGCCGGACGCGCAGGGCATGGTGTTCACGCAGGCCTTCCAGGCCATCGGCGGCGGCTTCGCGACCGCCGTCGGCGCGGCGGTGGCGCGACCCGACCGACTGGTGGTCTGCGGGTTGGGGGACGGCGGCGCGCTGATGGGGATCTCGGAGCTGGAGACGATCGTGCGCCTGGGCCTGCCGGTGCTGGCGGTGGTCTTCAATGACGCGGCCTACGGCGCCGAGGTGCACCATTTCGGACCCGACGGCGCCAGCCTGGACAGCGTTCGCTTCCCCGACACCGACTTCGCGGCCCTCGGCCGCGCGGCGGGTGCGGAGGCGCTGACCGTGCGCACCCGCGCCGACCTGGAGCCAGTCCGCGGCTGGCTGGAGCGCCGCGAGCGGCCGCTGCTGGTGGACGCCAAGATAGTGCCCACCGTGGTCGCCGAGTGGCTGCCGGAGGCGTTCGGTCACTGAACGGCTCCACCACCTCGGACAACCCGGGATATCCGTGCCTGGGGCCGATTCCGACGGCTGATATCCGGGATATCCGGCCAGTTCCCGGGCAGTAACCTGAGCGCGATGAAGGCCACCAGCCTCAACCACGTAAGCGTGCACGCCAACGACCTCGAGGAGTCCGCGCGCTTCTACGAGGAGTTGTTCGGCATGCGCCGCCTGCCCACACCCGACTTCGGGTACCCGGTGATCTGGCTGGAGGTCGGGGAGCTGCAGATTCACCTGTTCAGGCGCGACACCGCTGCCCCCGAGTACCACCACTTTGCCCTCGACGTGGACGACTACACCGCCGCCTTCAAGGCGGCGCAGGAGCGCGGGATCCTGGAGGGACGGCCGCGCAAGTTCCCGGATGGCGCGGTGCAGATGTACATCCGCGACCCCTCCGGCAACCGGGTCGAGCTGGACTGGCCCGACGCCTCCACCCTCGACCCCGCCCTCTTCGGAGAGCTCGAGCAGGTGCCGGGACCCCCCGACGCCTCGATCTACACCGGGCGCCGCTCAGTCGCGCGGTAGGTAGCGGGGCAGCGCGGCCAGCGAGCTGAGCCCCTGCCCGGCCAGGTGGGCGGCGAGGCCGTCGTACACCCTGGCGATGGCCCGCGGGTCGATGAAGGTGGCCGTGCCCACCTGCACCGCCGCGCAGCCGGCGACCAGGAACTCGAGGGCGTCCTCCGCAGTGACGATGCCGCCCACGCCGATCACCGGGATGCGAACCGCCCGCGCGGCCTGGTGCGCGAGGTGCACGGCCAGGGGACGGATCGCGGGGCCGCTCAGGCCGCCGGTGCGGAAGGCCAGGCGCGGCTGGTGCGCATGGAGGTCGATCGACATCCCCACGAAGGTGTTGATCGCGCTCAGCGCGTCGGCGCCGGCCGCCTCGCAGGCTCGCGCGATGACCGCGATGTCGCTGACCATGGGCGTCAACTTCACCCAGACGGGCAGCGCGGTGCGGCGACGCACGGCCGCCGTGACCTCAGCCGCGGCGCGAGGGTCGTTGCCGAAGTACATGCCGCCCTGCTCGACGTTGGGGCAGCTGACGTTGATCTCGAACCCCGCCACTCCGGGCACACCATCCAGGCGCGCCGTCAGCTCGCCGTACTCGTCCGCGGACTCGCCGTTGATGTTGACGAGCACCGGGAAGTCCCAGGTCGCCCAGAGCGGGCAGTAGTCCCGGACCAGGGCCTCGACGCCAGGGCCCTGCAGGCCGATCGCGTTGAGCATCCCGGCCGGCGTCTCGACGATGCGCGGCGGGGGGTTGCCCGCCCGCGGGCGCAGGAAGATGCCCTTGGAGACCAGGGCGCCGAGGGCCCGGCGCTCGAGGAGCGGGACCTCGGTGCCGTAGCCGAAGGTGCCCGAGGCCGCGATCACCGGACCGCGCAGCCGCAGGCCGCCGGCCTCCACGGCCAGGTCCACCCTCACGCCCCCACGGCGTAGTGGAGGTGCGATGGCAAGGCCTCCCAGTCGACGTCAGCCGCGCGATAGACGGGGCCCTCCTTGCAGGCGCGGTCGTAGCCGCCGGCGCGCAGCGGGACCGCGCAGCCCAGGCAGACGCCGGTGCCGCAGCCCATGTAGGTCTCGACCGCGACCTGGGCGTCCGGCCAGCGCGAAGCGACCGCGGCCAGCATCCGGTTGGGGCCGCAGGCCAGCACCGCTCCCACGCCCTCCGGCACCGCCGCCACCGCGCTGCCGTGGAAGCCGCGCGACCCGTCGTCAGTGGCGTACACGACCTCGTCGCCATGCCACTCCAGGCTCAGCTCCGCCGAGGTGCGCGCCCCGTGCACCCAGTGCACGCGCAGGCCCGCCGCCTTGGCGTCGCGTGCGGCCAGCAGCATGGGCGCCACCCCGAGACCCCCGCTGACGAGGGCCACCGACTTCCAGGCCGGGTCGAATTCGAACGGCCGGCCCAACGGGCCGAGCACGGAAGCCCGATCGCCGATCTTCATCTCCGCCAGGAGCGAGGTGCCCTCGCCAACTGGTCTATAGACGATCTCCACCACGCCGCCCGTCGCCGTGTAGACGGAGAAGGGCCGGCGCAGCAGCGGGCCTGGCCTCAGTAGCAGGTTGACGAACTGCCCGGCGCGCACCGCGCCGGCGATCTCGGGAGCCGCGAAGCCCATGACGCGGTAGTGGCCGCCGCGCTGGCGAAATGACGCGACCTCGGCCGTCAGCTCAAACACCGCGCCACTCCGGGATCGTGCGGACCTCGAAATCGTCGCCGGCGGTGGCCGCCGACTCGACCAGGGCGGCGGCGGTGTCGAGCGAGGTCAGGCAGGGGATGCGCCGCTCGACGGCCGCCCGCCGGATCGAGAAGCCGTCCCGCATCACCGGGCCGCCTGGCACCAACTGCTCTGAGATGTGCGACTGCGTGTTGACCACCAGGTCGACCTCGCCGTTGTGGATCACGTCCAGCACGTTGGGCGAGGGCTCGCCGATCTTGCCCACCTGGCGCGGCGAGAACCCGGCCGCACGCAGGGCGGCGGCGGTGCCGGCGGTGGCGACCAGCTGGTAGCCCAGGCGCACCAGGCCGGAGACGATGGGGAGCAGCTCCGGCTTGTCGGGGTCGGCGATGGTGAGCAGCGCCGTGCCGCCCGGCCGCACCGCCATGCCGGCGGCCTGGAAGGCCTTGCGCAGGGCGCCCGCCAGGGTGGTGTCGACGCCCATCACCTCGCCCGTCGACTTCATCTCGGGGCCCAGGTAGGAGTCAACCGCCGGCAGCTTGTTCATCGAGAAGACCGGCGCCTTGACCGCCACCAGGGGTCGCGGCGGGACCAGGCCGGTGGCGTAGCCGAGGTTGGCAAGGCGCTCGCCGAGCATGACGCGGGTCGCCATCTTGACCATCGGCACGCCGGTCACCTTGGAGAGCATCGGCACCGTGCGCGAAGCGCGAGGGTTGACCTCGATCACGTGCACGCGGCCGCGGTGGACGACGTATTGCACGTTGACCAGCCCGCGCAGCTGCAGGTGGCGGGCGATGCGCACCGTGTAGTCGACGACGTCCTGCGCCTCCCACGGCTCCAGGCCGGGCGCCGGGTAGACCGCGTAGGAGTCGCCGGAGTGGACGCCCGCCCGCTCGACGTGCTGCATGATGCCCGGAATCACGACTGTCTCCCCGTCGGAGATGGCGTCGACCTCGACCTCGACCCCGACCAGGTACTTGTCGACCAGCACCTCGCCGCGGGGCAGTGCCCGCACCGCCCAGGTCATGTAGCGCTCCATCTCCTCGGGGTTGCGCACGATCTCCATGGCACGCCCGCCGAGCACGTAGGAGGGCCGGACGAGGACCGGGTAGCCGATGCGCTCGGCGATCTTCAGCGCCTCGGGCAGGGAGGTGGTGGTGTCGCCCACCGGCTGGGGGATGCCGATCGCGTTGAGCGCGGCCGCGAACTCGCGCCTGTCCTCGGCCAGGTCGATGGCGTGGGTCGAAGAGCCCAGGATCCGGATCCCGGCGGCGGCCAGCGGGTCGGCGAGGTTGATCGCGGTCTGGCCGCCGAACTGGACCACCGCCCCGTGCACGGCTTCGACCTGCGCCACCTGGCGGGCGGCGTCGAAGTCGAGCGGCTCGAAGTAGAGGCGGTCGGAGGTGTCGAAGTCGGTGGAGACGGTCTCCGGGTTGGAGTTGGCCATCACGGCGCTCACGCCCGACTCGCGCAGGGCCCAGGCCGCGTGCACCGAGCAGTAGTCGAACTCGATGCCCTGGCCGATGCGGATCGGCCCGCTGCCGATGACCAGTGCCTTCTTGCCGGGTTCGGGCACGGCCTCGTTCTCCTCTTCCCAGCACGAGTAGTAGTACGGCGTCGCAGCCTCGAACTCCGCGGCGCAGGTGTCGACTAGCTTGTAC
>DATCNF010000122.1:0-2654 GCA_036565325.1 Candidatus Dormiibacterota bacterium
GCTCGGGGTCTGGACCTACGAGATCCGCCACTTCAGCCCCGAGGAGGTGCAGGTGCTGGCCGTGTTCGCGGCCAACATCGCCCCCGCCTTCGAGGCCGCCCGAATCGCCTCCCAGCGCGCGGCGCAGGCCGAGCGCCTGCGCTCGCTGCAGGAGGTCGCGGTCGCCGTGACCTCGGTTCACGAGCCGGGGGCGATCGCCGCCATGGCGGCCGAGAAGGCCTGCGAGCTGGTGGGCGCCGACGGCGCCGACATCTGCTGGTGGGACGACGAAGCGGGCGTCCTCACCGCTCTCAGCAGCCACCGCGCGGTACCGACCTTCGAGGCCCGTCCCTGGGCGCCCGCCGAGGGGGTCCTGGGCGAGGCTTTCAGCCGCCGGGAGCCGGTCCTGGTCAGCGACTATCAGCAGGCTGCGGGCGGCATGCCCTGGGTCCGCGAGGCGGGCGTGCAGAGCATGCTCGCCGTGCCCCTGGCTGTGCGGGACCAGGCGCTGGGCGTCCTTGCCGTTCACTCCCGGCGGCCGCGAGCCTTCCACACCGACCAGGTGGAGATCCTGACCCTGCTCGCCTCGCTGGTCACGCCGGACCTCGAGGCCGCCCACATGCTGGAGTCCCGCGACCTCCAGGTGCGCGGCCTGACCGCGCTCCACGACGTGGCGGTGGCGGCCAGCGGCATCCTGGACGCCGAGACGCTGGGCCGGCTGACCGTGGACCGGGCCACCGACCTGCTGGAGGTCGACAGCGCGGTGCTCCGCTGGTGGGACGAGCGGTCGGGCACCCTGCGCCTGCTGGCCAGCAACGATCCCCACACGGACCAGCACCACTCCACGATCAGCCGCGAGCAGGGCGTCATCGGCCGTGCCTTCCGCGAGGGCCGGACGGTCACCATCGGCGACTACCGGCATTCCGAGACCTCGCTGCCCTGGGTCGCCAAGGACGGCGTCGTGACGGCCATGGCGGTGCCGCTCACCGTAGGCCAGCGCACCGTGGGCGCCCTGGCGGTGGCCACCTACAAGCCCCACCGTTACGACCAGCTGCAGGCCCGGCTGCTGAACCTCTTCGCGGCCCAGGTGGCGCCCGCCATCGAGGCTGCCCGCCTGGCGGCCGAACGCGAGCGCCACCACCTGGTGATGCGCACCCTGCAGCAGCTGGGCGCAGCCGCCGGCGGCCTGCTCGACTTCGCGGTGATCGCCCGGATGGCGATCGACGCCGCCGTCGAGCTGACCGGGGCCAGCAGCGCCGGCGTCGGGTGGTGGGACCCGGAGCACGAGCTCCTCATGGGAGTGGCGGACCACCTGGAGTCGGAGGGCGTCCGCGCCGCGGCCAGCCGCAGCGAGGGCGTGGTCGGCCAGGTGTTCGCCACCGGCAGCGCGGTCGCCGTGCGCGACTACGCCGAGTGGGAGCACCGGCTGGACTGGTCGGTGGCGCTGGGCCACAAGTCGCTGCTGGCGGTGCCCCTGGTGGTCAAGGACGCCACCACCGGCGCGCTGATCGCGCGCTTCAAGGAGCGGCGCGAGTTCGACCAGGACGAGATCCAGGTGCTGACCATGATCGCCGGCCAGGTGGCCCCCGTCCTGGAGGCGGCGCGGCTGCACGGCGACCTGGCGGCCTCGGAGCGGCGACTGCGCGCGCTCCACGACACCATGGCCTGCAACGTCATGGTGTACGACGGCGCCGGGAAGATCGTCGAGGTGAACGACGCCGTGCTGAGCATGTTCGGGATCGAACGCTCACAGCTGGACGGGCGTATGCCGGCCGACATCGCGGGCTTCGTGCGGATCTCCGAGGACGGCTCGCGGCTGGGCTGGGAGGACCGCCCGCTGGCCATCTGCCTGCGCACCCAACGCCCGGTCCGCAACCAGGTGGTCGGCTTCCGCCGGCCCGACGGGGTCGAGTTCTGGCTGCAGTTCGACTGCGTGCCGGTGCTCGACGCCGAGGGCCGGATCGAGCAGGTGATAGGCACCTCGATCGACATCACCTCGGTCAAGCTGGCCGAGACCGTGCGCCGGGAGAGCGAGGCCAAGTCGCGCTTCCTGGCCTCCATGAGCCACGAGCTGCGAACGCCTCTCAACTCGATCCTGGGCTTCGCCCAACTACTCGGCGGCGGGGCCTACGGGGAGCTCAACGAGCGCCAGCGCCGATACCTCGGCCACATCACCTCCAGCGGCGGCCACCTCCTGGAGCTCGTCAACGACGTGCTCGACCTCTCCAAGGTGGCCGCCGGCCAGATGGACCTGGCGATCGAGAGCGTGCCCCTGCGACCGCTGGTCGCCGAGGTGGTCGATCGCCTACGGCCGATGGCGGACGCGCGCCGCCTCCGGCTCACGACCGAGATGGCGCCGGGGATCGCCGTGCAGGCCGATCACCGCCGGCTGGAGCAGGTCCTGGCCAACCTGGTCTCCAACGCCATCAAGTTCACGCCCGACGAGGGATCCGTGAGCGTCGTTGTCAAGCGCCGGCGGCAGGCCGTCCAGGTCAGCGTGTTCGACACCGGCATCGGCATCCCGCCCGACCAGCACGAGCGCATCTTCATGGAGTTCACGCAGGTCGAGGACGGGCGCAACCGGCGCCATGACGGCACCGGCCTCGGCCTCCCGCTCAGCCGCCGGCTGGTCGAGCTGATGGGCGGGCGGATCTGGGTCAAGAGCGACCCCGGCG
>DATCNF010000123.1:0-10788 GCA_036565325.1 Candidatus Dormiibacterota bacterium
GCCCCGCCGCGGTGCGCGAGCTGGACCGCGAAGCGGCCCACCCCGCCGGAGGCGCCCGTGACCAGGACGCGACTGCCCAACAGGGCCCGGCCCAGACGGAGTGTCCGCAGCGCGGTCAGGCCGGCGACCGGCAGCGCCGCCGCCCGCACGAACGAGACCTGGTCGGGCAGCACGGCCAGCTGGGTCACCGGCACCGCGACCGTCTCGGCCCAGGCGGCCACCCCCAGCACGCCGACCACCCGCGCGCCCACCGATGGCCCACCGGTGGCCGCGGCCTGCCTGACCACGCCGCCGATGTCCCAGCCCGGCCGCCAGCCGTCGGCGGCGGCCTTGATCCGGTTCAGCTCGCCGCGGTTGAGCGAGATCGCCCGCACCTCGACCAGGGCCTCGTCAGGGGCCGGCTGCGGCGGGTCGACGTCGCGAAACGCGATCCGCTCGGGCGCGCCGGCATCTACGAAGACGGCTTTCATCTGGCCTTGTACTCGTCGATGGCCTTGTTGGCGAGCGCGTCGGCGCCCTTGTTCTTAGTGCGCTCCACGTGCCTCACGGTGACCTCCGGAAAAGCACCCACCAGCTCCTGGGCGGTGCGCAGCAGCGGCAGCAGGTCCTTGTTCTTGATGCGCCAGCGTCCCGCCACCTGCTCCACCACCAGCTTGGAGTCGAGGAAGACCTCGAGCCGGTCAGGCTTCCACGCCTGGGCTGCCCGCAGCCCCTCGATCAGCGCCAGGTACTCCGCGCGGTTGTTGGTGGCGGTGCCGATGTAGCGGCAGAGGCCGCGCAGCCGCAGGCCCTGGTCGTCCTCGATCACCACCCCCAGGCCGGCCGGGCCCGGGTTGCCGCGGGCGGCGCCGTCCGTGTACAGGCGCAAGGTCTTTATCCCATCACCAGGATGCGGCCGCAGTTGTCGCAGCGCACCAGCTCGCCCCGCCGCAGCTGCTGGAGCCCGCCCGTCGTGATGCCGACCCGGCACACGCCGCAGGAGGTCCCGGCCACCTCCGCCACCGGCGGGCGCACGCGGATCTTCTCGTACACGGATCGCTGCGTGGCTGGGATCTCGGCCCAGATCGCGGCCCGCTCGGTCTCGGCCTCCAGCAGGTCGAGGCGGGTCTTCTCCAGCGAGCGCCGAAGCTCGGGCGTGGCGGCGTCCGACTCCTGCTGGATGCGCTGCGCCTCCAGCTCGGCGCGGCGCACCGCCTCCTCGTGAGTCTCGACCTCCTGCATCAGCTCCAGTTCCGCGTCCTCTTCGACGGCGAGGCGCTCCCTCATGTGCTGGACCTCGGTCGAGAGGTTGGTCAGGTCCGTGGGGTTGCGGATGCGGCCGCTCATCAGCTCCCGGTCGCGCTCCCGCATCTTGGACCGGTGACCCTCGACCTCGCGCTCGCTCTCGCGCAGGCGCAGCGCGGCCCCGCGCTCGGTTGAGCGGGCCTCCTCGAGCCGGGCTCGCGCCTGGTCCAGGCGCGGGTTGCTGGCGAGCGCCGCCTCCAGCTTCTCGATCTCGGCGTTGAGGTGCTGCACCCGCTCGTCCACGCGCGCGTGGCGGAGCATCAGCCCGCCGGTGTTCACCGCGGTCGGGGCCTCACGACCAGCACTGTATAGACGCGCCCACGCTCGATGGCCGAGAGCTCGCGCTCCACCCCATGCCCCTCCGCCGCCAGCCAGTCCCGCAGCCTTTGCAGCCGCTGCATGGGCTGCAGGACCCAGAGCCGGGCCGAGCCCGCGACCTGGGGCGAGCTCGCCAGCGCGGTGGCGATGGTCCCGCCGCCCATGCCCGCCATCACGACCACCTCGACCTCGCCCGGTGCCAACGGCTCCAGCCCAGGGCCCAGCCGGCAGTCGCCCAACCGTTCGCGGGCGCGTGCCGCGGGCCCCGGCCTGGCTTCGGTCGCGACCACTCGGTGGCCGCGCGCGAGCAGGTGAGAGGCGAGCTGGCCGTCGCCGCAGCCGATGTCGGCGACCGCCGCGCCCGCCGGTACCGCCTCAGCGACCGCCAGCAGCCGGCGGGGGAGTGCCAGGTTCGACGGGTTCGAAACCGATGTGCTTGTGCGGGGCCTCGCGCTGGTCGCCGACCACGATCTCGCCGAACTGAGATTCATAGCCGGCGACGTTCTCGGCCAGCAGGCGGGCCATCAATTTCAGGTGGTTGGGGCTCATGCCAATGCGGCTGTAGACGCGGACCAGGCCCGGCTCCTCGGGCGCCCACTGCCCGAAGTTGAGGACGAACCCCATGGGCGAGCCGTTGATCAGCACCACGTCGGAGTAGATGACCTGGGAAGCGGACTCCTGGACCTTGACCTGGACGCCGGAGACCTGGCTCATCTAGTCGATCACGGCCAGGACCTGGCCCTCTTTGACCACGTCCTTCTCCTTGACCAGGATCTCGCGCACCGTCCCCGCCACCGGCGCCACCACCGGGATCTCCATCTTCATCGACTCCAGGATCACGAGGATGTCGTCCTCCTCGACCTTGTCGCCCGCTTTGGCCTCCACCTTCCAGACGTTGCCGACCAGCTCGGCCTTGACCTCGGTGGCCATCTAGGCCCCCCCACCCTGCCCTCCCCCACCAGGGGGGAGGTGGACTGCCTCCACCCGGCGCGGCTCGGCGGGCAATCCCAGCAGGCGGCGCGCCTCGGCGGCCGAGGCCGGCTCCCGGCCCTCCTGGCGGCACATCAGGACCGCCTTCGTCACCAGTTCCCCGTTGCTGCGGGCCATGTGTCCTTCCTCCAGGTAGAAGTTGTCTTCGAGTCCGACTCGGACGTTACCGCCGAGGGCGATCCCGGCGGCGAGCAGCGGCCACTGGTTGAGGCCGATGCCGATCACCTGCCAGTGGGAGCCGGCCGGCAGCGAGCCGGCCTGGTGGACGAGGTTGCGGGTGGTGCCGGGGATGCCGCCCAGGACGCCCATCACGAGGCTGAACTGGTAGGGCGGCTGGAGGATGCCGAGCTCGATCAGGGGCGCCGTGTTGCCGATGTGGCCGCTGTCGAAGCACTCCATCTCCGGCCGCACGCCGCCCTCGTTCATCGCCTCCAGGAAGAAGCGGATGTCCCCGAAGGGGTTGGCGAAGACGTGGTCGACCACGAACTCGCGCCGGCTCTTGGAGAAGAGCGCGTAGTTCATGGAGCCCATGTTCAGAGCCGCCAGCTCCGGCTTCAGCTGCCGGATGTGCGCGATCCGGTCCTCCTTGGGGATGCCGACCGCGCCGGTCGAGAAGTTGACGATCACGTCGGTGCGGGCCCGCACCTCCTCGAAGATGGCCCGGAACCTCTCCACGCTCCAGTCCGGCCCGCCCTCGTCGGTGCGGGCGTGGATGTGCACGATCGCGGCGCCGGCCTCGGCCGCCCGGGCCGCCTCCTCGCCGATCTCGGCCGGCGTGTAGGGGATTGCGGGGCAGAGGTCGCGCTTGGCCAGCACCCCGGTCAGGGCGGCGCTGATCACGCAAGGGCCGCTCAAACGGGGATGTTCCCGTGCTTGCGCCAGGGGCGCTCGACGTCCTTGCCCTCGGCCTGGACCAGCCCCTGCACGATCACTTTCCGGGTCTCGGCGGGGTCGATGACGTCGTCGATCATGGCCCACCCGGCCGCGATGTAGGGGCTGATGGTCTCCCGGATCTGGTCCACCAGCTGCTTGCGGGTCGCTTCGGGGTCCTCGGACTGCTCGACGACCTTGTTGAAGATGATGTTGACGGCGCCTTCGGGGCCCATCACCGAGATCTCGGCGAACGGCCAGGCGACCAGCAGGTCCGGGTGGTAGCCCTTGCCGCACATCACGAAGTAGCCGGCGCCGTAAGCCTTGCGCATGACGACCGTGATCTTGGGCACGGTCGCCTCGCTGGTCGCGTAGAGCATCTTGGCACCGTGCCGGATGATGCCCTGCTTCTCGACCGCCGACCCGACCAGGAAGCCGGGGACGTCGACCAGGTAGACCAGCGGCACGTTGAAGGCGTCGCACATGCGGATGAAGCGGGCGGCCTTGTCGGCGGCGTCGGAGTCGAGGATGCCGCCCTTCTGCATCGGCTGGTTGGCCACCACGCCGACCGGGCGCCCGCCGAAACGGGCGAGCCCGATCACGATGTTCCTGGCCCAGGTCGGCTTGACCTCGAACCAGGAATCGCGATCCGCGATCGCCTTGATCACGCGGCGCACGTCGTAGGCGGCGCGGGGGCTGGCGGGCACGATCTTCTCGAGGCCGTCGACCAGGCGGTCGGGCGGGTCATCGCACTCGACCACCGGCGCCGGCTCGGCGTTGCTGGAGGGCAGGTAGGAGAGGAAGCGACGCACCGTGGCGATGCATTCGCGGTCGTCCTCGACCTCGTTGTCCCCCACTCCCGACTCGTAGCAGTGGACCTGGGAGCCGCCCATGTCGTGGTCGGTCACGTCCTCGCCGGTGGCGGCCTTGACCAGGCGGGCGCCGCCCAGCGACATCGAGCTGGTGCCTTTGACCATGGGCACGAAGTCGGCCAGCCCCGGGATGTAGGCGGTGCCCGCCGAACAGGGCCCCAGCATGGCCGCCACCTGCGGGATCACCCCGGACATCTGGACCTGGTCGTAGAAGAGGAAGCCGGAGCCGGCGAAGGTGGAGCCGGCCGCCTCCTGGATGCGAGCCCCGGCCGAGTCCAGCAGCCAGACCAGCGGCTTCCGGTAGCGCATCGCCAGCTCCCGGACGCGGGCGGCCTTGAACTGCTCGCCGATCTGGCCCATCGAGCCGGCCATGACCGTGAAGTCGTAGGCGATGGCCCAGACCTGGCGGCCATCGACCAGCCCGTGGCCGGTGACCACGCCGTCGGCCGGCGTCTCGGCGGGATCTGAGACCGGCTGGCCGCGCAGCGACTGCTGGTGGGCCAGGAGCCCGAACTCGACGAAGGTCCCGGGGTCGAAGAGGAGATCGATGCGCTCCCTGACGGTGAGCTTGCCCCGCTCGTGCTGGCGGGCGATGCGCTCGGGGCCGCCCATGCCCAGGTTGCGCCGGCGCCGGACCTTGAGGTCCTCGGTGCGCGCGGCGAAGTCCTCAGCCAACCTGGATCGAATTCTAGGGACGGCCGGGCTCCTACCCGGCAACGCCGGTTTTTCGGTCGGCCGGGGAGCCTCTGGTACCCTCGGAACCCGGTTTGGCGGATATCACATCTCCTAAGTCCCTGACCTCCTTCAGGCCGAGCCGCTTCCAGGTCTTCGTCGCCGCTGCGCTGGTGGTCGCGGTGGCGCTGGCCGGGCTGGTGGTGCTCGTCATCAACTCACCGATCGCCGGTGTGCACGCGCGCCTGGACGTCCCCAACGCCGACCACGTCCGCGTGCAGCAGGCGGTCACGGTCCGGTTCGACCAGGCCGTCGACCTCTCAAAGACGCGGGTCACCCTGGACCCCGGCGCCGGTTTCGAGGTCACCAAGACGAGCGACCGCCTGACTGTCACGCCGATCGGAGCCTGGGCGACGGACAAGCGCTACACGCTGATCCTGACCGACGTCCCCAACATCCAGCACTCGATCACCCTGAGCGACTGGCACACGGTCTTCACCACTCAACCGCGAGTCGGCATCTCGGCCTTGCTGGTCGACGGCAAGGCGGTGGCCGATCCCACCCAGGCGATGATGAACCTCAATTCCAAGCTGGGGCTCGCCTTCACGACGGCCATGAGCACGTCGTCGGTCACGATCAACGTGAACGGGCAGCCGCTGACGCCGGACAAGCTGCAGTGGGCTGTCAACGGCCAGTCGGTGACCATCAGCGCGGCGCCGCTGCCCTACCAGACGATGACGATCGGGGTCGCGCAGGGCGCCTACAGCAAGCAGAACGACCCCTTCACAGACAACCTGACGGCCAGCGTCTCCGCCCAGGCGCTGCTGCCCTCCAACCCGACCAGCAACATCACGGCGGGCTTCAAGACGCTGCCGCCGATCATGATCGTGGTCGAGAACTCGGGCCCCGCCCGGCCCCAGACCGGCCTCCAGGACGCCGACATCGTCTACGAGTACATCAGCGAGTACTCGATCAGCCGGATGACGGCCATCTACTTCAACAATCCTCCCGCCCTGATCGGGCCGGTGCGGTCGGCCCGGATGATCAACCCCTTCATCGGCTTCAGCTTCGACGGCCTGACCATGTGCAGCGGGGGCTCGGTTGGGACCCTGCACTACATGTTCCAGGACCCGCACTCGGTGCCGGGCACCATCAACGACTTCGACCGCGGGAACCACTTCTTCCGCTCCAGCGCCAAGGAGGCGCCGCACAACCTGTACACCAGTGGCGACCGCGGGGTGCGGCTGCGCAGCGAGCTGCCGGTGCCGCCGCCCGAGTACCAGGTCGATCCGGCGCACCCCGACATCGACATGGGCTCCCCCGCCGATGCGCCCCAGGTCCCACTCCACGCCGTGAGCTGGACCTACGACCCCAACTCCAAGCAGTACCTGCGCTTCGACCACGGGACGCCGTTTACCGACGACCAGTACCACGCCCAGCTGCACGCCAAGAACGTGGTCGTGATGCACGTCGGCTTCCGAGACGCGGGCTGGGTCGAGGACGAGAACGGCGGCGCGCACTCGATCTGGTACGACATGCTGGGCAGCGGTGCGGCCGAGGTCTGGTCCAACGGGAAGCTGGTCCACGCCACCTGGCACATGGGCGACCCCGCCCTACCCCACTACGACAACCACCGCCCGGTCTGGTTCACGGACGAGCAGGGCAAGGTGATGGAGCTCAACTCCGGCCTGACCTGGATCCACGTGGTGGGCAACGGCCAGACCTCGTAGGTCCTAGACTCCGCACCCATGCGGAGCGTGAGTGGCCAGCGAGCTGCCGTTCTTCGGGCGCGGACTCCTGATCGGGCTGGCCATCGCGGCGCCGGTCGGGCCGATGGCGCTGCTCTGCATCCGGCGCACGCTGGAGCGCGGCTGGCCTAGCGGCTTCGCGTCCGGCCTCGGCATCGCGACCGCCGACGGCACCTATGCGGCCGTGGCCGCCTTCGGACTGACCGCGATCTCGGGCCTGCTGCTGCGCGAGGCGCGCTGGGTCCAGCTGGCGGGCGGGGCAGCGATCATCGGGCTCGGGCTGGTGAGCCTGCTCAGGGCGGCGCCGGACGCGGCCCCCGCTCCGCGGCCCATACCGGCCGGGCTGGCCGGCGCCTATCTGTCCTGCCTGGCGCTCACCCTCGCCAACCCGCCGACCATCCTCTCCTTCCTGGCGGTGATGGCCGGCTTCGGGATCGGGACCAGCGCCGGCGGCGGCGCGGCCGCGGCGGTGGTGCTGGGCGTCCTGGTCGGCTCAGCGGCCTGGTGGGCGGTCGTCACCGGAGCGGTCGCTCGCGCCCGCGGCCGGATCGGGCCCAGAGTGCGGGCCTGGATCACCCGCCTGGCCGGGCTGCTGCTGGTGGCGCTGGGCGCCGCCGCCCTGATCGCCGCGATCCGTCAATAGGTCCTCGCGGTCGCGCCAGCGGTCGAGGAAGCGGTACAGGTTCTTCTTCGAGAGCCGCGCCCGCTCCGGCTCCGGCGTCGACTCCCAAAGCCGGTGCGCATGCTTGATCAAGGGCAGGTCGGGCACCACCAGGGCGCGCCGGTTGCCCTGGGCGCGAAGCCGGAACGACAGCTCGATGTCGGCGATCCGGTAGAAGCGGAACTTGGGATCGAACCCGCCGACCGCCAGCGCGTCGGCCTTGCGGAAGGCCATGCAGTAGCCCTCGATGGCATCCACCTCGGGTCCCGGGTGCGACTCGAACTCCTTGAGCGTCCCCCGGCCACGGACGCCAAGCGGCCCGGCGACAGCCACGGCGGGATCGCCCAGCGCCGCCACCAGGGGACCGGCGACATCACCGGTGAGCTCGACGCTGGGGTCGAACAGGATCACGACCTCGCCCGGCGCCTCTTCGATGGCCCCGTTGACCACGCGCGCCCAACCCTGGTCGGCCACCGGCTCCTTGATCAGCACCGCAAAGTCCCCGGAGGTGTGCAGCCGGACAGAGGCAAGCCAGCGCCGGACATCCTCCTGCCAGCCCCAGTCGATGGTGACCAGCGCCACCGGGTGCGCCGCCCGGGCCAGGGGCCGCAGGTCGCTGCCGGCGGCCGAGTCGACGACCTCCCAGCCGCCTTCCTGCAGCCGATCGCGAACCGCATCGGCGGCCGCGAAATCACGCTCTGCGCGCTGCCGCGCCCGTTCCTGGAGAAGGCCTTCCGCCTGTGCTCGGTCTACTTGCCCTTCTTGGCCTTGACCGCCTCGGTGAGCTTGGGGACGATCTTGAGGGCATCGCCCACCACGCCCAGGTCGGCCATCTTCATGATCGGGGCCTCGGCGTCCTTGTTGATGGCGATGATGACCTTGGACGCCTTCATGCCGACCGTGTGCTGCATGGCGCCCGAGATGCCGACTGCGATGTAGACGCCGGGCCGCACCGTCTTGCCGGTCTGGCCGACCTGCATCGAGTAAGGCACCCAGCCGGCGTCGACCACGGCCCGGCTGGCGCCCACCGCGGCGCCCAGAGCCCCGGCCAGAGCCTCCAGCAGCGGGAAGTTCTCGGGCCCGCCCAGGCCCCGGCCGCCGGAGATGATCACGGCCGCGTCCTCCAACTTGACCGCGTCGGCGGCCTCGACCTTGCGCTCCAGGATGTGGGCCCGCTTCGACTTCTCGCCGATGGTGGCGGGCACCTGCTCGACCTTGGCCTGGCCGCCGACCTCGGAGGCCTCGACCGACTTCGGCCGCAGGAGCACGATCGCCGGCTTGCCGTTGGCCTTGTAGTCGGCGACCTTGGCGCCGCCGAAATAGGGCACCCGGGCGACGAAGCCGCCGTCCTGGGCCTTCACGTCCAGCGAGTTCGAGATCAGGCCGCAGCCCAGGCGCGCCGCCAGGCGGCCCGCGACCTCGCGGGCGTCGCTGGTGAAGCCGAAAAGGATGAGATCGGGCGAGTGCTGCTTGACCAGCGCCTCCATGGTGTCGGCGGCCGGTTCGGCGATGTAGTCGGCGAAGGCTTGGTCCTCGTTGACATAGACGACCTTGGCGCCGTGCTTGCCCAGGTCGGCGGCGGCAGCCGCGGCGCCCGGGCCGAGGGCGACGGCCTCGGCGTCGCCCAGCTCGCGCGCCTTGGCGAGCAGCTCGAGCGCGATCGGCGCCGGCTTGCCGTCACCCAGCTCCGCGTAGACCCAGATCGTGGCCATGGCTAGACCACCTTGGCGGCCACCAGGACCGCCATGATCTTCTCGACGCCTACGGTGCCGTCGTCCTCGACAACCTCGCCCGCCTTCCGGGTCTCGGCGTCGTTGACGGCGAGCACGGTCTCGGCGGGCACGCCCTTCTCGATCCCGAGGTCGCCCAGGCCGACCTGCTTCACCTCTTTGGAGCGGGCGGCCATGATGCCCTTGAGGGAGGCGTAGCGCGGCTCGGCGATGCCGGCCGTCACCGTGACCAGGACGGGCGTCTCGGCCTCCACGACCTGGTAGCCGTCCTCGGTCTGGCGGTGGATGGTGACTTTGCTGCCGGTGACCTCGACCTGCTTGGCGGTGGTCAGCTGGGGCAGGTCGAGGAGCTCGGCCAGCATCGGCGGCACCATGCCCGTGGAGCCGTCGTAGGACTCGGTCGCGCAGATCACGATGTCCGGCGACTCGGCCTTGATGGCGGCGGCCAGGGCCTTCGCGGTCAAGAGGGCGTCGGCGCCCGAGAGCTGCTCGTCGGTGATCAGGATGCCCCGATCGGCGCCCATCGAGAGGCCTTTGCGAATGGCGTCGCGGGCGCGCTCGGGGCCCATCGAAACCAGCACCACCTCGCCGCCGTGGGCCTCCTTCAGGAGCAGGCCCTCCTCGATCCCGTACTCGTCGCCGGGGTCGAGCACCACCTCGCGGTCGCGAGCGATGGTGTTGTCGGCCTCCAGCCCCTGGGCGGCATTGGGGTCCGGGACCTGCTTCACGGTTACGACGATCTTCATCAGCTTGAAATCTACCGGTTAACGCAGCGCGTCGAGGAGGGCCCGGTAGGTCGCGGGGTCGTTGGCATTGGCGAAAAGGCGGGGGTCGAGGTCATCGAGCCAGGCCACGTCGAGCTCCTCCAGCACCTCGGCCGCCTTGCGCCGGCCTTCGGCCAGGGCAGCGGCGATCGGTCCCGCCGCGCTCTGCCGGTAGGCGGCGGCGGCGGGCTCGGGGCGGCCGCCCAGTCGCGGCACCGCGGCATCGTGGCCCTGGGCCGCCTCCACTACGCGGCGCGCCAGGTCGGCGGTGACCAGCGGCATGTCGCAGGCGATCGCGAAGAGCGTGTCGTGGCTGGCCGCGTTCAGCCCGGCCTCGATCCCCGCCAGCGGACCCGCGCCCAGGTGCAGGTCGTGGACCAGGCGCTGCCGCAGGTTGGGTGGCACCGCTTCCGGGTCGTTGGCGCTGACCAGGACCTCGTCGAACTCGGGCGCCAGGGTTTGCGCCACATGCTCGATCAGGGTGGCGCCGCCGTAGGGCAGCAGCGCCTTGGGTTGCCCCATGCGGCGGCTGGCCCCGCCGGCCAGCAGGAGCAGGGTCGCCTTCATCACGCCGATATGATCGGTCGCAGTGCGCGCCATCGACTTCCACGTCCACCTGCCGACGCCGGAGTGGCTGGACGTGACCATGAAGGGCTATACGGAGGCTGCCGAGAAGTACTTCCGCTCCCCGGTGGCGCGCAAGACGGTGGACGAGCTGGCCGAGGAGTACCGCCAGCTCGACATGCTGGCCCTGCTCCTGGCCTGGGACGCCGAGACCGCCACCCACCGCCCCCGCCTGAGCAACGAGTTCGTGGCCGACGCCGTACGCGCCCATCCCGACGTCTTCACCGGCTTTGGCAGCGTGGACCCGCTTAAGGG
>DATCNF010000124.1:0-3257 GCA_036565325.1 Candidatus Dormiibacterota bacterium
CCTGGTCACCGTCTACCAGAGCCGGCGCTGGGACCCGGACTTCGTGGCCCTGCGCGACGCGGTCGCCGCCGGCGCGGTCGGCGAGCCGTTCTACATGGAGTCGTTCATCGGCGGCTTCTCGCATCCCTGCTCCTACTGGCACAGCCACCAGCCGATCTCGGGCGGAACCATCTACGACTGGGGCTCGCACTACTTCGACTGGATGCTCACCCTCTTCCGGCAGCCGGTGGCCTCGGTCAGCGCCTCGACCCACAAGCGGGTCTGGCACGACGTCAGCAACGCCGACCAGGTGCGCGTCGACGTCGCCTTCGCGGGTGGGGCCGAGGCGACCTTCCTGCAGAGCGACATCGCGGCCGCGCTCAAGCCCAAGTGGTACCTGCTGGGCACCGCCGGGGCCATCATCGGCGACTGGCGCCTGGAGTCTGTCAAGTCGCGGGCCTGGACCGGCGACCTGGTCGAGGAGCTGCTGGCGCCCTCCGAGTCACCGGCCGAGGTGGCCGTGCACCGGCCGGATGGCGCCCGCGAGGTGCTCGGCCTCGCCCCCCGCGCCCAGCACGGCTTCTACCGCAACCTGGCCGATCACCTGCTGCTCGGCGAGGGGCTGGCGGTGCCGGCGGCCGAGGCGCGGCGAAATGTGGCGGTGATGGAGCCCGCCACCCGCTCGATCGCCGCCGGCCTCCCGATCGAGGTCCGCGCATAGCGCCTCTTCGTTGGGGCGTGCTCGGCGCCGCGGGTATCGCCGACTCCGAGCTGCTGCCCGCGATGCGGGCTGCCGCCGGCTCCGAGGTGCTGGCGATCGCCAGCCGGGATCCCCAACGCGCACTCCGGATGGCGGTCAGGCACTCGGTGCCTCGGGTGCACCCGAACTATGAAGCCCTGCTCGGGGACCCCGAAGTGGATGCCGTCTACGTGGCGCTCAGCAACGACGCCCACCACCCCTGGACGCTGCGCGCCCTGGCCGCCGGCAAGCACGTGCTCTGCGAGAAGCCGCTGGCTCTGAACGCCGGCCAGGGCGAAGAGATGGCGGCCGCCGCCCGTTCGTCAGGCCGTCTCCTGATGGAGGCCTTCATGTACCGGTTCCTGCCCCGGACTCGGGATCTGGTCGGCTCGCTGGAAGGGCGCGTGATCCGCCACCTGCACGCAAGCTTCGGCTTCACGATCCGCGATCCCGACAACTACCGCATGCGCGCCGAGCTGGGGGGCGGAGCCCTTTACGACGTGGGCTGCTACTGCGTTGACGTGGCGCGCTGGCTGCTCGGCGAGCCGGACGCCGTCAGCGCCTACATGCGCGGCGTCGACGTCGACCTGTCCACTGGCGCGCTGCTGCATTTCGAGTCCGGCGCCACGGCTTCGCTGTTCGCGTCGTTCGAGTCACCCGAGCACCAGGTCCTGGAGGTGGTCACCGACCGCGAGGTGCTGCGGATCGAGAAACCCTTCGGGGCCACCGAGCCGGTGAGCCCGTACCAGCTGATGCTCGAGGAGTTCACGGCGGCGGCCGCGAGCGGCGGCCCCGCGCCGCTGCCCGTCGAATGGTCGCTCGGGAACCTGCGCGTCCTGGATGCGATCCGCTCGGCGGGGGTGGGCGCGCTCCCGACCTAGCGCTTCGCCCTGCTTCGAAAAACCGTGCGTTTGCGGGGGTTGGAGGTGGGGCGCAAGTACGTGGCGAGCTTGTGACAATCTCCACGTGCTCGGAAAACCCAATGATGCCTGGAGGTCAGCGCGCCGGTCCGCGCGCCTGCTGGCGTTGGTCTCGGTACTCCTGGCGGGTCTTCCGGTCATCGCGATCGTGCGCGGGATCGTGGAGCTGGTGGCGGGCGGCCACGACCTCGCCAGCCCGGGCATCCTGCTCTCGATCGTGGCCATCGTGCTGGGGGCCTTCTTCTTCGCCTACTCGGTCCGCTACTACGTGGCCACGCTGCTCGTCCTCCTGCTCGGGGAGTCTCGGAGCCGGCCGCTGGGCGCGACCGCACAGGTGGGCGCCACTCCAGAAGGCCTCTGGAACGGTGGCTGGCGGCCGGCGCCCGGCCGGGAGCCGAAGGTGTGCGTCCAGATCGCCTCCTACAACGAGTCGCGGGTGATCGAGCGACTCCTGGAAGCCTGCACGCGCCTGACCTATCCCAACTACGAGGTGATCCTCTGCGATGACTCGGACGACCCCGAGGTCCTGGCGATCCTCGAGCGCTGGCAGGGTCGGCCGGGGTTCAAGATCATCCACCGCCAGCATCGGACGGGCTACAAGGGCGGCGCCCTGCGGGCGGCGCTGACGGCGATGGACCCGGCGACGCAGTACGTGATGCTGCTCGACGCCGACGCCATCCCGTTCCCGGATGCGATCGAGCGCTTCCTGCCGCGCTTCTACCGCCGCACCCAGGACGGGAGCTGGGAGCCGCGGCCCAAGATCGCGGCCATCCAGTCCTACCAGTGGCACGTGCTGAACAAGGACGAGGGCTTCATCACCGGCAGCGTGCGCGCCGAGTACGCCGGCTCCTACATGGTGGAGCGGGTGCTCCAGGAGCTCACCGGCGCCCTCCGCATGATCGCGGGCACCGCCTACGTGATCCGCGCCGAGGTCCTCAAGGAGCTGGGCTGGGGCACCTCCATCACCGAGGACTGGGAGCTGACCCTGCGCCTCTACGAGCGCGGTTACAAGGTGGGCTACACGCCCTACGCGGAGGTCCCGGCCGAGTGCGTCTCCAGCTTCGGCCGGCTGGTCCGCCAGCGGATGCGCTGGGCCGAGGGCCACACCCACCAGGTCAGGCGGCACTTCTGGCCGATCCTGCGCTCGCCGCACCTGACCTTCACCGAGAAGGCGGAGTTCGTCTACTTCGCGCCCTACTACCTGCAGTCGATCCCGCTCGTGATCGGCACCGTGGCGTGGATCCTGTCCGACTTCGTGCTCCACACCCATCTGCCGGCCTGGACCGCGGTCATGGGCTGGTCGCTGGTGGGGACCAACCTGCTGGCGCTGCCGCTCATGAACGTGGGCGGCCTCCTCCTCGAGCAGGCGCCCGCCCGCGACCTGCGGGGCGTGCTCGGGGCCTGGTTGGTGGGGACGCTCCTCACCCCCTTCCAGGGTTGGGCGGCGCTCAAGGGTCTGCTCGAGAAGCAGGAAGGGCCCTGGTTCCGCACCCCCAAGACCGGCCGCACCACCGGAACCCCGCAGCGGATCCCACGGCTCGGGCGGCTCAAGCGCCGGCTGGAGACCGCGGGCGGCTACGACTTCAAGATGCAGACACTGGGCGACACCCAGACCTCTG
>DATCNF010000125.1:0-1507 GCA_036565325.1 Candidatus Dormiibacterota bacterium
GCGCCAGGTCGAGCTGCCCGACGGCCGGCGCCTGGAGGTCAACGTGCCGGCCGGCGTCGCCGACGGCACCCTCCTCCGCGTGCCCGGGCTCCTGGCCCGGGTCCAGGTGGCGGCCGACCCCACCTTCCGGCGCGAGGGCAAGGACGTCCACGTGCAGGTTCCGGTCCCGCTCCGGACGGCGCTGCTCGGGGGGGAGGCGGAGGTGCCGACGCTCAAGGGCGGCCGGGTCAACCTGACCGTCAAGCCCGAGACCCAGAACGGCGCCCGCCTGCGGCTGCGCGGATTGGGCATGCCCGATCCCGGCAAGGGGCCCGCGGGCGACCTCATCGCCGAGGTCCGGGTCCGGCTGCCGCTGCCCCTGGACGAAGATGGCCGGCGCTGGGCCCAGGAGACGCCGCAGTAAGGTAGCCCGCTGTGAAGCTCGTGCTGCTGGCGGCCCTCGTGCTGGCGGCCTGCGACGGGTTCCAGGCCGCCCCCACCAAAGCCCCCAACGAGCTCCTCTTCCTGGCCGCGGCGAGGCAGAGCCTGTCGGTGTACGAGGTCAGCAACGGCGCGCTGGTCGCCAACCTGCCGCCGGGGGCGTTCGACGCCACGGTGACCCCCGGCGGGGACCTCGGGGAGGCCTACGTGGCCGGCGCTGACGCCACCCTCTACCGGGTCCGGGCGGGCCGCCCCTTCCGCTTCGACAGGCTCGCGGAGATCCGCGGCGCCCCGCCCTACCAGGCGGTGCTGGTCCCGGCGCCCCGGCTGACCGCCTTCGTCGGCGCACGCACGGTGATGGTGGTGAAGGGGGCCGACGGCAGCTTGATCGGCTACCAGGCGGGAATCCAGATCTGGCGCGAGGGCGCCGCCCAGGGCTCGGAGCTGCGGCGCGTCGACGATGCGGCGGTGCTCGGCCTCGACGGCAACTGGTCGCTGCTGGCGCCCGAGACGGGACTGCTCACGCCGCTGGCGTCCGACTGCCCGGACGGCCCGCTGGCGGACGTGCAGGGCAGCCTCGTGTTCGCCTGCCCGGGGGCCAGCGGGCCGGGAGTCAGCCTGTCGCTCGGGGCCGGCCCCGCCTTCGACCTCCGGCCCCTGCGCCAGAACCAGTCGGTGGTCGCCTACCCCTCGGGTGACTGGTTCCGCGTCGAGGCCGGCCCGCGGATCTCGGGGCAGGGCCACGGGGCCGGCGGCCCGGGCCGCCCCGGGCTCTCGCCGGACGGGGGCACCATCTACTGGCCGGCCTCCCTGGCCGCGACCACGGTCGGCGTCAGCCGGGACGGCAACTTTCTCTATGCGCTGGGATCGAGCGGCCTGCGCGTCCTGAGGGCGGCCGACCACCAGCAGGTCGCCGCCTACGCGGCCGTGAACGGCGCCGACATCGTGTTGGTATCCGGTGGTTGAGTGGGCCGGGGCGGGGACCCGCGGGCATCTCATCGGCTCCGGACGGCGATGCCCGCGTCAGGGGGCCCGGCCCGTCATCGTCACGCATCACAGATGCGCTCCTCGTAGGGCCACCCCTTCC
>DATCNF010000126.1:0-4240 GCA_036565325.1 Candidatus Dormiibacterota bacterium
CGGCCGCCGTGATCGGCGCGCTGGCACTGGTGGCACTCGCGCTGCCGCTCGGCTCGGCGCCCGACCTGGTGGCGGCTGGGATCGCGCTTACGATCGCGTACCAGGACCGGCGGGGCCGCGCGAGCAAGGAGCCCTGAGGCCGCCGTATGCTTCGCGCGCGATCGTGAGCGGCCTCGAAGACCTCGACCAGATCTGGCAGCTGGTCGAGGGCCGTGGCACGGCCGCCACCGAGGACGCCGCGCACTGGGTGCGCGTCTACCGGGAGCTGATCTGGGCCGCCGAGGCGATGCTCGAAGACACCCGCCAACTGCCGGCTGACCAGCCCGACCAGGCCGGCGCCGCCCGCGCTCTCGAACGGAGAGTGGCGTCCTTGCGGTCGCGTTTCGGATACTGGGAGGCGATCCTCAGTCAGCCGCAAGGAAATGATCCGAAATGATGACCACCGCCAGGACCGACAGCGACCACCCGGTCGTGGCCGCGCTCGATGAGTTGATCGCCGCCTACGATCGGGCGGTGTCGACCTTCGCCGAGCACGGCTTCCAGGGCGAGGTCGACGCCCTACTGCCCGATCGCGAGCTCCTGGTCGTGCTCCGGTCGCGCCTGGGCTGGCTGCAGGGGAAACGCGAGACCTGACGCGTCGGCAGAGGTGAGCGGGTCCCCCGGCCTGCGCGCGGTCGTCGTCCAGGCGCTGGCAGAGCTGGGTTCAGGCTCGACTGCCGACCGCCTGGTGACGTCCGCCTTGCCTGCTGAGCTGCGCCGCCGCCTGGCGCGCTCGGACCTCGAGGTGCGGGGGCTGGTCCCCGACCACGAAGGCGGGTCCGCGGTGGTCGACGTGCAGGGCGCGGCGCTCGGCAAGGCCACCGTCAGCTTTGTCCTGCACGGCGACGGCTCCCGCGTCACCACCGCGCTCTGCGAGCTCGGCGGCCGGCTGCCGGAAGAGCTGCGACTGGCCGCCTCGGAGCTCAAGCCGGGACCCTTCGCGCTCGCCGACCAGGCCGGGGCCGCCACCGAGCGCGCCGCCGCCGCCGTGGCCTGGATCGCCCACGATGCCGCCGAGATCCCCGGTGACCACCGCTGGTGGTCGGAGATCAGCGGCCTCCTGATGCTGGGAGAGCTCATGCATGAGGGATGAGAAGCCGGCCGGCGCCCCTATCCTTCCTCCGGGCGTGGATGCGGTGCGGGTACTCCTGGTGGAGGACCATCCGGTGATGATCGAGGGCCTCAGGGTCTCGCTCGAACGAGCGGGCCTCGACGTGTGCGGCGCCGCCCTGACGGCGGCTGACGGGCTCGAGCTGGCGCGCCGGCACCGGCCCCAGGTCGCCGTGCTCGACTTCAACCTCCCCGATTCCACCGGCGCCGAGCTGGCGGCGCTCCTCAAGGAGGTGTCCCCGGAGACCGCGGTCATCTTCGTGACCGGCGACGACAGCGACAGCGCGCTGCTGGCGGCGCTGGAGGCAGGCGCCCGCGGCTACCTGCTCAAGAGCCAGCCCCCCTCCGAGGTGGCCGAGGCGGTGCGCCAGGCGGCGCGCGGAGTATCCGTGATGCCACCAGGCCGCGTCAGCGCCGCGCAGATGCGGGCCCGCGAGATCCAGCGCACGCAGATGGAGGCGGAGCGCACGCGTCTGGCGCCCCGCGAGCTGGAGGCCCTGCAGCTGGCCGCGTCGGGGCTGGCCACCAAGCAGATCGCCACCAAGCTGGGCGTCAGCCTGGCCACCGGCCGCTGGTACGTGCAGCAGGCGATCGAGAAGCTGGGCACCCACTCCAAGCTGGAAGCGGTGGCCAAGGCACGGCGGCTAGGCTTGCTGGAGTAGCCCGATGCCTCACGCCGACATGAACGGACAGCGCATCTGGTTTTCGGACTCGGGCGGTGTTGGGTCGCCCCTGGTCCTGACCCATGGCTTCCTGCTCGATTCCGACATGTTCGAGCCGCAGGTCGCGGCGCTGGGTGAGGAGTACCGGGTGATCACCTGGGACCAGCGCGGGCACGGCCGGACCGAGTCGACGCCCGACCCCTTCACCTTTTGGGACTCCGCCGACGACCAGCGCGCCCTCCTGGACCACCTCGGCATTGAGCAGGCGGTGGTCGGGGGGATGAGCCAGGGCGGCTTCATTGCCCTGCGCTTCGCCCTCCGCTACCCGGAGCGCACAGCCGGGCTGGTGCTGATCGACACGCAGGCCGGTCTGGAAGATCCCGACATGGTGCCCCAGTACGACCTCATGCTCGAGGTCTGGACCAAAGAGGGGCCGAGCGAGCAGCTGACCGAGATGGTGGCCGCCATCATCATCGGGAACCAGCCCGAGGCGGCGGCGCGCTACGTCGAGAAGTGGAAGTCGGTGGGCAGCGATCGGCTGCGCCAGGTCTACCGCACGCTGATGGATCGCGACGACGTGACCGATCGCCTGGGCGAGATCAGAGTCCCGGCGCTGGTGATCCACGGTGAGAACGACACCGCCATCCCGATGGAGCGCGCAGAGGCGCTGTGGCGCGCATTGCCCGGCTGCCGAGGGGTGCACACGATCGCGGGCGCCGGGCATGCCTCCAACCTGATCCAACCGGAGGCCGTCAACCGCGGGATCAGCGAATTCCTGGCTTCGATGCCCGTAGGGAGAACATGAGCGGCACCGTGCCCTCGAGGTCGCCCGGCAGCCGGTAGTCGCGCTCGGCGACCTGCACCAGGTAGGGCCGCGGCCAGGGTATCGAATGCTCTTCGCTGAGCCTCTCGATACGCAGCCCGGCGTCGGCCAATGAGGTGACGATCTCGCCGAGGCCGTGCGACCACCCGTACTCGACCTGCGTCTTCAGCTTCGCCGACCGGTCCGCGTAGGAGCCAGAGGTCGGAAATGAGAGCGGACGTCCGTGCGTCGAATACGGGTAGCGGACGCGCAGGTCGGTCACGCCGTCGTCGTCATCGAACACGAGCAGGAAAGGGTGCATCTCGGTGATGTAGAAGACTCCGCCCGGGCGCAGGAAATGGGCGACCACGCGTCCCCAACCCTGGATGTCGCGCAGCCACCAGATCACGCCGCGCGACGTGTACACGATGTCGAAGTCGCCCTGCAGCTGGTCGGGCAGCGCGTACAGGTCCGAGCAGACGAAGTTCGCCTCCAGGCCGCAGTCGGAGGCCAGCTTGCGCGCGGCGGCGATCGCCTTGGGTGAGAAGTCGGCGCCCGTGACGCGCGCGCCCAGGCGCGCGAACGACAGCGTGTCCATTCCAAAGTGGCACTGCAGGTGCAGTAGGTCCTTGCCGCGCACTTCCCCGATCGCCTCCAGCTCGCGCGGCGAGATGCGGATCGGGCGGGTGCCGCGGATGAACGAATCCACGTCGTAGAACTCGGAAGCGACGTGGAGGTCGGTCCACTCCTCCCAGAGCTCGAGGTTGGAGCGTGTGGCGTCATCCACGGGCGAAATGATCGTGCACGTCGGCCGCCAGCCGCGCCAGCACCAGGTTGGCCTCGTTGTCGACGTTGTAGCGCGTGTCCGCGGAGCCTTCGGACATCAGCGCGATCGTGTAGCGAACCCCGGGCCCGACCACGTAGGCGGCGTCGTTGCGCACGCCGGTGAGCGAGCCGCTCTTGGAAGCCAGCAGCCAGCGCGCCTTGCCGCGCGCGACGGGGTCGTAGGGGATCATGCGGCCCACGATGTTGCTGTACTGCTCGCGCTTCAGGGTGTCGAGCATGGCGCGCGACGCGGCGCCCGACAATTCGCGTCCGCGCGCAACGTTGGTCATGAACGCGCCCAGGTCGCGCGGAGTGCTTGTCGAGTGCATGGCGCGGCCCTTGAAGATCAGGCCGTCGCAGTGGGTGCCGGTGTAGCCCGCGGCTCGGGCGGACCGATTGATGGCGCGCGTGCCCAGCCGGTCGATCAGCAGGTTGGTGGCGGTGTTGTCGCTGACGGTGATCATCAGGGTGGCCGCGTCGCGCAGCGACAGCTTGAGCCCGAGCGTCAGGTCCTTGATCACGCCCGAGCCGGTCGCCACGTCGACATGCCGCATCTCGACGCGGTCCCGGTCGAGGTCGAGCATCCCGGCCGCGGCCTGGCGGTGCAGCTCGCGCAGCACGAAGAGCTTGATCGTGGACGCCGACGGAAACTGCTGCTCCGCGTGCCAGGCGACCACTTCGCCGGAGCGCAGGTTCCGGGCCCAGAACCCGAAGGTCCCCGAAAAGCGCGCGGTCAATCGGCGGACGGGGGCCCGGAGGGGGGCCGGCAGGGCATCGGCATTCCCCCTCCCCGGCCGGGGAG
>DATCNF010000127.1:0-10554 GCA_036565325.1 Candidatus Dormiibacterota bacterium
GCGCTCGATCCGCTCCGGTGCCTGGGCCGCTGCCGCCATGGCCACGAAGGCGCCCATCGACCAACCGACGATCCCGAAGCGGGGCGCGCCCAGCTCGCCGGCGGCCGCCAGCACGTCGGCGGCATGAGCGTCCCACCCGTAGCTGCCTGGCGGCGTGGTCTCGCTCAGACCGCGGCCCCGGAGGTCGAGCGCCACCATCGGCACCGCTTCCGCGACCGCCGACATCGAGACCAGATTGGCGCTGAGGCCAGGGATGCCGAGCACCAGGCGGCCGGTCTCGGCGCCGAAGCGGCGCGCGTGCAGCCGTCCGGCCGGCACCTGGAGATCGAAGTCCTGGTGGGTGATCATGCGGCCCTCCTCGGCAAGCGAACCCGTGTCACGGCGCCGGCGATGCCGCCCGGGAAGAAAAGCACGAGCGCGATGAAGAGCGCGCCCAGGATGAACAGCGGTTCCCCCAGCGGCGCGCGCAGCCAGCCCGGCAGGCCGGTCACGGCGTCCGACGAGGCCAGGGCCACCAGCCGCTGGTCCAGGTACTGGTATAGCGCCCCGCCCACCACGGCGCCCCACAGGGTGCCCGCCCCGCCCAGCACCACCATCACCAGGAGGGCCAGGCTAAGGCTCCCGGTGGTCACGCCCGGGCTGGCGCCGCCCACCAGCAGCATGTAGACGGCGCCGCCCAGGGCGGCCAGCACCGCGGAGACCGCGAACACGAAGAGCTTGAACGTATACGGCCGCAGGCCCATGACCTCGACCCGGCGCTCGTTCTCGCGCACGGCCTGCCAGACCCGGCCCGGCCGAGAGCCCACCAGCCACCAGCTCAGGGCCGCGGTCAGGAGGAGGTAGGCGAGGGCGATCCAGTACAGGTTCCGGGTGTTGATCACCCCGATCAGGAGGTAGGGCAGGTGGGCGACGTCGAGCCCGAGGCCCTCCTCCCCGCCGGTGATGCCGCCCGGGTTCTTGTGGACCAGGATCGAGCCCGCCTGCGCGAAGGCGAGCGTGACCATGGCGAAGGCGATCCCGGTCACCCGCAGCGCGACCGCACCCAGCGCCAGGGCTGCGACGAGGGCCGCGGCCAGGGCGAACAGCACCGCCGCGCCCAGGCCCCAGTGCCAGCGGGTGAGCGCGATGTCGGTCAGGTAGACCCCCATCGCGAACCAGAGCGCGTGCCCGAAGGAGAGCAGCCCGGTGACACCGAAGAGAAGGTCATAGCTGAGCGCCACGGCGCCGAAGGTCAGGCAGAGGGCGAGCAGCTGCAGGGTCCCCGGCCGCGCCAGCGAACGGGCGAAGAGGCCGGGGATCTCGACGTCGAGGAAAGGCGCCGCCGCCATCACCACAAGGAGCAGGAGCAGGCCGCCGCGCACCGCGTTCCGGCGCGTCACGCGGGCGCGGTCCCGGCCAGGCCCTGCGGCCGAACCAGCAGCACGATCGCCAGCAGCGCCACCACCGCCAGGTCGCCGGCCGCCGAGAACCCCCACCAGACACCGAAGTAATAGTTGGCGAACTGCTGCATGACGCCGACCACGGCGGCGGCCACCGCCGACCCGGTGACCGAGCCGAGCCCGCCGATCACGACCACGATGAAGGCGAAGATCAGCACGTCTCCCCCGCGCTGGGGATCGATGTTCCCGAAGTAGGACGCCGCCAGGGCGCCACCCAGGGCCGCCGCCACCCCACCCAGCGCGAACACCAGCGTGAAGGCGCGCTGGACGTCGATGCCGAGGGCGCTCACCATCTGCCGGTTCTCGACCCCGGCGCGCACGATCGTGCCCCAGCGCGTGAAGCGCAGGAAGACGGCCAGCGCGGCGAGCACAAGGGCCGCGGCCGCGATCGCTGCCAGGCGGCTGTTGGGGATGTCGGCGCCGGCCAGGACGGTGACACGGTCCATCCAGCCAGGGGAGGGGAACGGCCGGGGGTCGGCGCCGAAGGCGCCCTGGGTGAGCGCGGTCAGCGCCAGGGCCAGGCCGACGGTGACCAGGATCTGCTCCACGTGGCGGCGATAGAGCGGCCGGATCAGGGTCAGCTCGACTGCGGCCGCCACCACGGCGCCGACCAGCAGGCTGCCGCCCACCGCCAGCCCGAAGCGCAGCCATTCGCTGCCGCTGACGTGGGTGGCGATCATCCAGGCCGTGTAGGCCCCGATCGTCAGGAAGACGCCGTGGGCGAAGTTGAGGACCCGCATCAGGCCGTAGGTCAACGAGAGACCAGCCGCCAGCAGGAAGTAGAGGGCGCCCAGCCCGAGCCCGGTGACCAAGAGCAGGACCGGTGTGCTCAAAAGGGGCCCCCGCAAAATCGCAGATTTTGTGGGGTATTCATCCATGAACCCCCAGGTAGCGGCGGGCCAGCGTGGGCTCCTCGAGCAAAGCCTCGATCGTGCCCGCGAAGGCGACGCGGCCCTGGTCGAGCACCACCGCGGTCTTGGCCAAGCGGCGGGCCACGGCCAGGTTCTGCTCGACCAGCAGCATGGTGGTGGTGCGTGCCACCTGGTCCAGGAGGTCGACGACCTCGCCCACCACGATGGGCGCCAGGCCCTTGGTGGGCTCGTCGATGAGCAGGATGCGGTTGTCGTTGAGGAGCGCGCGGCCCAACGCCAGCATCTGCTGCTGGCCGCCGGACAGGGTGCCCGCCCGCTGCCGCGAGCGCTCGCGCAGCATCGGGAAGAGGCGGTGCACGAGATCGTATCGAGGTTGCGAGCCGCGCTCGGCCAGGCGCAGGTTCTCGGCCACGGTCAGCTCCGAGAAGACCTCGCGATCCTCGGGCACGAAGCCGACTCCGCGGCGGACGACGCGGTGGGTCGCCTCGGCCGAGATGTCCGCCCCGCCCAGGGTGATGCGGCCCTGGCGGGCGACCAGGCCGAGGATCGCCTTCAAGGTCGTGGTCTTGCCCGCGCCGTTGCGGCCCAGCAGGGCCGTCACGCCGCCCTCGGGCACCTCGAAGGACACGCCCTGGAGCACGTGTGACTGGCCGAAGCGGACGTGCAGTTCCTCGATCGCGAGCAGCGGGGTGCTCACAAGGGCTCCCCCAGGTAAGCGGCCTGCACCGTCTCGTCGGCCATCACGCGGTCCGGGGTGTCGACCGCCAGCAGCCGGCCCTGGTGCATGACCGCGATCCGGTCGGAGAGACCGACTATCACGTCCATCCGGTGCTCGACCATGACCACGGTCTTGGACTGGTCGCGGTGGACGGCTCGGATCACCCCGATCATCTCGGGCACGTCCTCGACCGCGACGCCGGCGGTCGGCTCGTCGAGCAGGAGCACCTCGAACTCGCCCGCCAGCAGGATCGCCAGCTCCAGCTTCCGCTTGTCGCCGTGCGCGAGCAAGCCTGCCGGCAGGGCGCCCCGGTCCTCGAGCCCGACCAGCCCCAGCACCTCGCGGGCTCGGCGCACGGCATCGGTGTCGCGCGCCGCCTGCCGCCAGAAGGCGAGACTGCCGCCGCGCCGGGCCTGGACGGCCAGGCGCACGTTCTCGAGCAGGGTCAGCCCGAGCAGCACGCTGCTGGCCTGGAAGGTGCGGCCGAGTCCGGCTCGAGCCCGCTTGAAGGGCGGCTGGTCGGTGACGTCCGCGCCCAGCAGCTCCACGCGGCCGGCGCTCGGCCGGTAGAGGCCGGACAGCAGGTTGAAGAGAGAGGTCTTGCCGGCGCCGTTGGGGCCGATGATGGTCACGAACTCGCCGCGCGCGATGTCGAGGGACACCGAATCGACGATGACGGCCCCGCCGATCTTCAACCCGAGCTCGCGGGTGCTGAGGGCGGGGCCGCCGTTGAGGCTCAGGGCTTCATGGCGACGACCGGCGGCGTGGCGTCCTGGAGGCTCACCGTCTTGACCACCGTGGGCTCCAGGCTGGCGCCGGATCCGGCCAGTTTGACGATGAACATCGGCTGCAGCATGGCGTGGTCGGCGGCCCGGATCTGCTGGCCGCCCTTGGGCGCCTGGAAGCTGTAGTTCTCGAGAGCCGAGATCATCTTCTCGACGTTGCTGTCGCCGTCGGCCTTGCCCACCGCCTGCACGATCATCTGGCCGGCCACGAAGCCGTCCGGGTCGAAGAGGTCGGGCACCTTGCTCTGCTTCTTGAGCTCGCTGACCAGGTAGTCGTTGGCTGCGTTCTTGGGCGCCTGGTAGACGTAGTGCGACAGCATCTCGGCGCTGCCCGCGAGGGGCGCGAAGAGCGGGTAGGTGGAGCGCTGGTCGAGGCCGGTGACCACCGTGGTCGAGGTCAGCACCCCCTGCTGGGAGAGGCTGGTGTACATGCCGGTGGCGGTGTTGCCGGCCCAGGCGATGAACATCACATCCGGCTTCGAATCCTTGGCCTGCTTGGCGAAGGGCGTGAAGTCGGTCGCGCTGGCGGGGACCAGGATCTTGTCGACGGTGGCGCCGTTGGGGTCGCCGATCAGCGCCTTGACCGCGGCGAAGTTGCCCTGCCCGAAGGCGGTGTCCTGGGCGAAGACCAGGATCTTCTTGCCGGAGAGGCTGCCGGTGAGGGTGCCCTTGATGGCAAGCACGTCCTCCTGGCTCTGGCGCCCGGAGCGGAAGGTGTAATGGTTGATCCCGGTTATGGCGTCACTGGCCGCCGGCCCGGAGAGGAAGAGGACCTTGTTCTGCGCTGCGATGGGAGCCACCTGGGTCGCCGCCCCGGAGCTGGTGGAGCCGCCGATAATGTGGAAGCCCTGGCCGATCAGGTCCTTGGCGGCGCTCACGGCCTTGGCCGGGTCGCCGGCGTCGTCCTGGGTGGTGATCTCGATCTTGTGGCCGTTGACGATGTTGGTGCCCTTGGTGGCGTAGGCCACGCCGATCTGGAGGCCTTCGATGTACTGCTGCCCGTAGCTGGCCAGGAGCCCGGTCTTGGAGTAGACGATGCCGACCTTGACCGTGTCCTTGACCGTGTTGGAGGGCGGCGCGGCGGTGCTCGAAGTCCCGCCGCAGGCCGCTACCAGCACGGCCGCCGCGGCCATCAACAACCGATTGGGCAATCCCACCCGCATAGCGCTCACTCCCTGGACTTGTTCGCCGCTGCCAACTCGCCTGAATCCTGACGCCTGATTCAGGTTTTGTGAGAGCTTAGGCCCGGACGCTCTCCGCTGTCAAGGAGAGGTCTGAGGGGATAACCCGGGTCGTCCGACGTGTGCGACCCCTTAGGGTGGACCTCGGCGCAGCAGCCCCTTGAGGGCTACCTCCATGGCGGTGTCGACCGCGCCCGCGGGCACCTGGCGAGCGCCATCCCAGACCACCAGCCGCATGCCCAGGAAGTCGCCCATGCCCATCAGGCAGTAGGCCACCGTCTCGGGGTCGAGCTCGCGGAACTCCCGGGCCTGCATGGCCGCGCGGATGCCCTTTACGTAGCCGTCCGCCAACTGCTCGTACCAGCTCTTGAACTCGGCGTGGTCCACGAACTCGCACTCGCGCACGATCCTGTACATGGCCGGGTGCTGGGCCACGAACTCGAGATAGGCCCGGATCCCGTCGCGTTCCGCCTGGGCGCGGGTCGGCGCCTTGCCGGTCACCTCCCGCAGCCGCCGCCGCATCTCGTGGCCCATCTGGCGCACGAGCTCTACGAAAAGCGCCTCCTTACTCGGGAAGTACAGGTAGAAGGTGCCCTGGCCGACGCCGGCGCCGCGGGTGATGTCGACGATGGAGGCGCGGTGGTAGCCGTCGCGATGGAAGATCTCCTCGGCGGCCGCCAGGATCCGGCTGCGCGTGCGCCGGCCACGCTCGGTGCGCGGCGGCGCGACCGGCGCGCGCGACGCACCGCGGCGCCCGCCCTCGTCCGGGGGCTGCTCCTGAAACATGATTCAGGTGGGAACACTACTTCAAGCGCCTCAGGTGCGCCGCGACCCGACCAGCCGGGCCAGCACGCCGACCGCCGCCAGCGCGGCAGCCGCCCCCGCCGCCGTATAGGCGACCCCGCCGGGCAGCGGAGCGGCGGCGACCAGCAGGAGCAGGTAGCCGAGCCCCGCCGCCCCCACGGCCTGGACGCCGATCAGGGCCAGGCGGCGGGCAAGCAGGCGCGGGTCATTGGCCGCGTTGCCGGCCAGCTCCAGCGAGTACCAGGCCAGCTCCGCGATCAGCAGCAGTGCCGCGGCCACCGCCGGCGCGGCGGCGCCCAGCTCTTCGCCATGCGAGTAGACGAGCGCCAGGTAGGCGGCACCCAGGCAACCGGCCCCCAGCGCGTTGAAGGGCGCCCACACGTTGAGGAGCCCGGCCCCCAGCGCGAACAGGCCGCTGAAGGCGAACAGGACCACCAGCGGGCGGAGGTCGCCCACCGCGCCGAAGATGCAGTACCAGGCCAGGGCCCCGGCCATGGCATAGGCGGTGGTCGCGGCGCTCAGGCGCGCACGAGCCGGGCCTCTCGGCGAAATCCCCGCACCTCCTCCAGTGAATCGAGCAGGCTGGTGCCGCGCCGCCAGGTGGCGACCGCCACCCCCATCTGCTGGAAGCGGGCGCGCAGCGCCTCGCGCTCCATCTCCCAGAGCCGGAAGGCCAGCCGCTCGGTCTCCCGCGTCCCCGGCCGCAGCCACTCGGCCGGCGACACCTCCACCACCGCCACGTCGTGACCGCGCCCGCTGAGGTCGGACAGCGCGCGCAGGGTGCGCTCGTCCAGCAGCGGCGAAAAGGCGACCACCATCGAGCCCGGCGGGAGCGTCCGCCGCGGGATCACCTCGAGCCCCTTCCAGGCGTAGCTGAGCACGATCTCGGTGTCGATCAGGGAATCGACCAGCCGGTACAGCTGGACCTCGCCCATGGCCGGCCGCAGCCAGCGCAGGGTGCCCCCGAAGCCGACCAGCCCCACCCGGTCGCGCTGGCGCAGGTGGGCTTCGATGAGGGCGGCGGCGCCGCGCACGGCCTGGTCCAGCGTGCCCCCGGCCGCGTCACGGACCTCGGTGAAGGTGTCCAGGAAGATCACCACGTCGGCGTTGCGCTCCAGATGGAACTCGTTGACGTGCAAAGCGCCGCGACGCGCGGTGACGCGCCAGTTGACGCGTCGAACGACGTCGCCCGGCGCGAAGGCGCGGATGTCCGCGAACTCGATGCCCTCGCCCTTGTGGCGGGACACCTGGTTGCCCGCGAAGGCCTGGGTGCGCGCCGGCTTGAGCAGGCGCGACACCTCCTCGGCGCTGGGGTAGACCTTGAGCGGCCGGCGCAGGTCCACGATTCGCTCCACGCGGAAGAAGCCGAAGCGGTCGCGGGCCACCAGACGTACGCGGCCCAACGCATAGCCGCCCCAGCGGTTGCAACGCAGACGGATGCGCACCTCGCGCTCGCCGCCGCGGGGCAGGCCGAGCACCAGCGACGCGGGGTCGTCGAGCAGCTGCAGGCCGCGCGGGCGCGCGAGCTCGATGTCCAGGCGCTCGACCGGAACGTCGGTCGCCACCGTCAGGATCCCCTCGACCTCATCGCCCTCGATCGCGCGCTCGCGATCGAGCCTGAAGTCGACGCTCAGGGTGGGTCGGCGTGCGGTCAGCAGGCCGAGTGTCAGGACGACGACGAAGGGCGCCGCCAGCACGACCGGCTCGATCCGACCCAGCAGCAGCCCGGCCAGGAGCCCGGCCGCGCCCAGGGCGAGGTAGGCCCAGACCCGCGACGAAGCCGTCATCCCGTGGGCCGGCGCGCCGCCTCCCGAGCCTCCGCGTCATCCGCCTTCGGCGCCGGCACCGATTGCAGGCACTCGCGGACCACGTCCTGGGCTTTGACGCGCTGCACCCAGAGCTCGGGACGCAGGGTCAGGCGGTGGGCCAGCGCAGGCACCGCCACCGCCTTGACGTCCTCCGGCGTCACGTAGTCGCGGCCCAGCAGGGCGGCCTGGCTGCGCGCCAGCTTGAGCAGCGCCAGCGACCCGCGCGGGCTGGCGCCGACCAGGATGCGCGGGTTGTTGCGCGTGGCCGTGACCAGGTCGACCATGTACAGGCCCACGCTGTCGGAGACGTACACGTCCTCGATCGCGGCCTGCATGGCGAGCAGGCGCTCGCCATCCACCCGTGCCTCCAGCCGGACCTCGTCGGAGCGCCGGTCCACACGCCGCGCCAGCACCTCCCACTCCTCCTCGCGCGCCGGGTAGCCGATGCCGATCCGGAGCAGGAAGCGATCCAGCTGCGCCTCCGGCAGTGGGTACGTCCCCTCGTACTCGATCGGGTTCTGGGTCGCGATCACGAAGAAGGGGGGCTCCAGGTGCAGGGCGCGGCCCTCGACCGTGACCTGCCGCTCCTGCATCGCCTCCAGGAGCGCGGCCTGGGTCTTGGCCGGGGCGCGGTTGATCTCGTCCGCGAGCAGCAGGTTGGTGAAGATGGGACCGGGCCGGAACTCGAATTCGGAGGTGCGCTGGGAGAAGACCGACGACCCGGTGACATCGGACGGCATCAGGTCGGGCGTGAACTGGATGCGCTTGAAGTCGATGGTCAGGACCTGGGCGAAGCAGCGCGCGAGCAGGGTCTTGGCCAGGCCCGGGTAGTCCTCGATCAAGACGTGGCCGTCGGAGAGGATGCCGACCAGCACCAGCTCCAGCGCCTCGCGCTTGCCGACGATCACCTTCTCGACCTCGGCCAGGATCTGCTGGCTGAGCTCGCGGACCTCCTTCAGGGTGACCGCTTTCATGGCCGACAAAGGTTAGGGCCTCTTAGACGGCTTCGAGAGCCGCGACCAGCCGGCGAATCCGATCCAGCGGCAGGCCGGGCGCGTTGCGCTCGGCGGGTGAGGTGCGGTCGGGGTCGACCAGCGCCCAGAGCTCCTCGCCCAGGGCCGCGCGCGCGGCCGCCGGCTGCTCCCCCATCGCGATGCCGCGGCGCGCGGCCAGGCGGTGGGCGGCGATCCGGCTCAAGTGGGGACGCAATCGGTAGTGGACGTCGAACGAGGTGGTGAGGGCGAAGTCCACCGCGTGCTCCAGCTCCTCCAGCGACCGCACACGCTCGGGGTGAATCCGCCGCGAACGCCGCCGGAGCCGCGCGATCAGCGGCAGCCCGTCCTCGAAACGCAGGCCGCGCAGCGCCCGATCGGCCAGCACGACCGAGCCGCAAACGGCCATCGTCACCACGTAGAAGTGAAGCGCGACGTCGGTGTTGCGCAGCCGCACCACCAGGTAGGCCGCGATGCCGACGGTGGCCAGGATGGCGATCGCCCCCGCCCAGCCCCCGGCCGTGGCGCGCGATGCGCGCTCGTCAGGTCGCAAGCGCCGGCCCCAGGGGCGCCGGGTCCGGCGCCGGTGCCAGGAGGTCCTCGCGGATCGCGGCCAGCGACTCCAGCGCGTCGGCCCGCATCGCCTCGTCGACGTCGTGGTGGCTGAAGCGGGCGAACTCGTACAGCTCGGTCAGGCGCCGGATGGCCGGCTCCCGGATGTCGAGCTCGGCCAGCGCCCGGCTCAGGTACTCGAGGGGCACCTCGTGCGGACGCCGCGGGACCCGGTGCACCGCCAGCACGCGCTCCATCCGGGCATAGGCCTGGATAACGGCGCGCCGCGGATCGAGATCCGTGCGGAGGTCGTCGAGGGCTTCCCCCAGGACCTCGGCCAGCGCGCGCTGGATCTCACGCTCCTCGCCTCGGCGATGACGACGCCGGCGCATGCGCTGCCACCAAAGCAGAGCGACGGCGGCCAGCAGCAGGACGACCAGGCCGAAGGCCAGCCAGTCGAAGCCGGGCGGGGTGCTGGGGACCGAAGCCCCGCCCAGGCCTGCGTTGCCGGCCCGCGCGCCGCTCTGTCCGGGCGGCGCCGGCCCGCGGTCGAAGAGCAGGCGCCGGATGCGTGCCGCGAACAGCACCCCCAGGGCGAAGACCGCGGCCAGCATGGCGTACTGGAGCAGCAGGTGCCACCAGGGCGGCCGCTTGATCTCGGGCATCGCGTACTCATCGCGTGGCCACAGCGCCCAGATCACGAGCCCGCCGACCAGCACCTCCAGGACCAGGAAGAGGTACAGCGAGAAATCGACCACCAGCCGCGACACGCCGGGCGCGAGCGGGGGCTCGGATTCGTGAAAGAGCTGGGTCCGGCTGGCGGCGGCCACCAGCGCCAGCAGGACGCCGACGCCCACGGCGACGGCCCAACCTTGCCTTTTCATGGCCTCGGCCATGGTACGGCCGGGTTATCCTCCGCCGGTGCTGCGCTCAGGCACGCCCCCGCCGGAGGTTGCCGCGCTGGCCCGCGCCCTGGGTGGCGGGCTGGAGCCTGAGCTGCTCTTCGGGATCGGAGGGGGCACCGGTTTCGGCCGCTTCCTCTCCGGCCCGGTCGTGACCCTGCTGACCCGGATCACGACCAGCGAGAATGACCGCGAGGGCTTTCTCGGCAACGCCTGCCGGCGTCTCGGGGTGCCCTACCGCCTGCAGGTGGCGAGCAGCGAGCCGGCGCTGCTGAAGCGGCTCCAGATCGCGCTCGCGGGCGGGCGCATCCCGGTGCTCTGGGTCAACGGCGAGACGCTGCCCTGGCCGTCGTTTCCGAAGGCCTATCACGCGGTCGCCGTGCTGGCGCTGGATGCCGACCGGGCGCGGGTCGACGACGGCGAGGAACGCACGCTCCCCCTGGATGTGCTGCTGGCGGCGTCGCGCACGCCCGGCGCGCGCCACCGGACGCTGGTCGTCGA
>DATCNF010000128.1:0-1517 GCA_036565325.1 Candidatus Dormiibacterota bacterium
CGCGACCGGCGCCGGGAAGAGCAGGACGATGGCGAAGTAGAAGGCCATCGTGACGTTGAACTTGACGCGGGGGCTGATCATCAGCTGGAACTGCACGGCGCCGGCCGCGAAGGCCACCAGCACCAGGGCCAGCGTCAGGTCGACCGCGGTGGAACCATGCCAGGCCTTGATCCAGGCGAGCTGGGCCAGGGCGGCGGCGGCGGCCGTCAGCCAGGCGAACGCACGCAGGCGAAGTGGGAGCTTCATTGCCCTATCTCTTCTCTACTCAGCTGTCGGGGGATCAGTTCGGCAGGATGAAATGGATGATTACGACTTTTCCGCTCTCGGTCTCGCCGTCGGCGAGGACCTCGCCCGAGCCGTCGGGCCCAGAGGACACCGTGTACTTGACGTCGAACGAATCCCCGCTGGGATCGCTGGGCACGTAGACCAGCAGCGTCACGTGCGTGCGCCCGTCCTGGTCGGTGCTGGTGTGCAGCACGCGGTACTTCACCGCCTGCAGGCTGGCCAGGTGCGGGCTGTCCGCTTGGTCGGTCAGGTAAGCGACCTTGCCCGGCGCGATCTGAATGATCGGGTCGTCGGCGCAAAAGTCCGCGATCACGACGCTGGCTCCGCTGCCGGCGGCCAGGGCACCGGCCAGGCCACCAGCGAGCAGGAATTTCCTGTTCACTCTTTGAGAATCTCCCTCCCTTCGTTTGGACCCAGCCGGTGGCCGGGTACCGGGCCGCACCTTACGGCCGGGCCGGTTCGGCAGCTTGTTCAGAACCTGTTAAGAAATGGCGACGATCTGCCCACATGCTTGGAAATGCGGATGCGACCGCCAAGGTCCGGTCGTCGACTGGCTGCGCGGCGTGCGTTTATGGGGTGCCCGCACTGGGAAACAGGACCACCTCCCCACTCGCTGGGGAGGTCCCTCGCAGCGCAGCTGCGAGGGGGTGGGGGCGTTGTAAGCCGCTGCCGCTGTCTTGACCGGTCGCCCGGGCCGGAATACAGTCCGGGCGCGAGATGGCGGCCTACGGGGCGGGGGCGCCGGCTGAACCGACGCTGGTCACTGTCGGTGACATCGCGGTCACGCCGACCGCGGTGCTGACGCCCGCCGGGCGCTATCCCCTGGCCGGAACCACCTGGATCGTCTCCAACAACACCACCACCTCCGAGTCGATCCCGGGCTATGCCGTGGTCCTGGCGATCGTCTTCTTCCTCGTCTGCCTGCTGGGGCTGCTCTTCTTGCTCATCAAGGAAAAGCGCACGAGCGGCTTCATGTCGGTGAGCGTGCAGGGGCCCGGGCTGTATCACATGACGCAGCTGCCGGTCTCCCAGGTCGGGCACATCGTGGACATCGAGCAGCGGGTCGGCTACATCCGAAGCCTGGTCGCCGGCCTCAGCTCGGGCCCGCCTCCCGCCCGGCTGCCGCCGCCCACCCCGTGAGCGAGCGGCCACCGGACCCCCAGTACCCGCCGCCGCCCGGGCCATCCGCCGTGCCGCCGCCGGCCGCGCCGCCGCGCTCGTGGTCTCGATCG
>DATCNF010000129.1:0-1602 GCA_036565325.1 Candidatus Dormiibacterota bacterium
CCCCTAAGGGGAGGGGGTCTGAGCCCCCACCTCGCCCTTGAGCTCGGCCCAGGCCTGGCGCGCGTCCTCCACCGAGCCCTCGTCCTCGATGGTCGAGATGTCGCCGGGGTCGCGGTCCAGCGTCACCGCCTTGAGGACCCGGCGCATGATCTTGCCGCTGCGCGTCTTGGGCAGCATGCCCACGAAGTTGAGCTCCCCCACCACCGCCACCGGGCCCAGCTCCCGGCGCACGGTCTCCAGGATCTCGCCTCTCAGCTCCTCCGATCCCTGGCGGCCCTGCTTGAGCACCACGAAGGCCGAGATCACCTCCATCCGCACCGGGTCCGGGCGCCCGGTCACGCCCGCCTCGGCCACCGCCGGGTGGCGCAGGATGGCGGTTTCCACCTCGATGGTCCCGATCCGGTGCCCGGCGATCTTGATGATCTCGTCGGCGCGGCCGCTGAACCAGACGTAGCCGTCCTCGTCGATGGCGGTGGCGTCGCCGCTGTAGTAGACGAGCTGGCCGGGCACCTTGTCCCAGTAGTCGGACGCGTAGCGCTCGATCTCGCCCCAGAGGGTCGCGGTGAGGCCCGGGAAGGGCCGCTTGATCACGAAGATGCCCTTCTCGCCGGGCGCGCACTCGACGCCTTCGGGAGTCACCACCGCCGCGTCGATGCCGGGCAGCACGATCCCGCCCGACCCCGGCTTGATGGGGAGCATGCCGAGGCCCCAGGGGTTGCCCACGATGGGACCGCCCGTCTCCGTCTGCCACATGTGGTCGAGGACCGGGATCTTGTCCTCCAGCACCTCCTTCTGGAGCCACTCCCAGGCCGGGGCGTTGAGGACCTCGCCGGCGCAGAAGACGCGGATCAGCGAACCCAAATCGTGCCCGCGCGCGGCCTCGGTCCCATGCCGCATCAGCATCCGGACCGCGGTCGGCGAGGTGAACACCCCCGTGGCCTGGTTCTCCTCCACGATCCGGTAGAAGGTCTCCGGTCCCGGGTGATCGAGGGCGCCCTCGTAGGCGATCGTGGTGCAGCCCGCCAGCAGGGGCGCGTAGACGATGTAGCTGTGGCCGACCACCCAGCCGATGTCGCTGGTCGACCACCAGACGTCGGTCTCGTCGAGCCCGAAGACCCAATCGGCCATGGCGTGGATGTGGACCTGGTAGGGCCCGTGCGCGTGGACCGCCAGCTTGGGCTTGGCGGTGGTGCCCGAGGTGGCCAGGATGTATGCGGGCTCGTTGGACTCCAGCTCCTCGTAGGCGTCGTCACCGTCGGCCAGGGCCAGGAACTCCTCCCACGCCAGGTCGCGGCCGCGGGTCATCGCCACCTCCGACGTCGAGCGCCGCAGCACCACCACCTTCTCCACGGACCTGGCCTCGGCCAGGGAGTCGTCCACGATGCCCTTCAGGGGGACGTCCTTGCCCTTGCGGTACGTGATGTCCGTGCAGAAGAGCGCCCGGCAGCCCGCTGCTGCCAGCCGCCCGCCCAGCGCGCCCGAGCCAAAGCCCGCGAACACGACCAGGTGGATGGCGCCGATGCGCAGGCAGGCCAGCATGACCACCAGCGCCTCCGGGCAGGTCGGCATGTAGATCCCCACCCGGTCCCCGCGGCGGATGCC
>DATCNF010000130.1:0-10959 GCA_036565325.1 Candidatus Dormiibacterota bacterium
CGGCTCCGGGGTGGCCGGGAGTGCCGTCGCCGTGGGCGGCTGGGCCGGCGGCGACGTCGCGGCGGGAGGCGGCTGGGCCGGCGGGGTGGCGGCCGTCTGGCAGGCATTGATCAGCGGCGGCGGCCCACCCCCGCTGGAAGGCACGAAATGCCAGCCCAGGGAGTCGCCGTCGGCGAAGGTCTCGGCGCTGACGCCGAGGTTCGAGGTAGCGAAGCCCCGGCCCTGGCGGGAGACGAACATGGCCCAGTAGGGGCTGCTGGAGGTGAAGCAGCCGGGCGGGTAGGTGCGGGGCTCGCCGTCGATCTGGCAGACCGCCTTGCCGAACGAGTACTGCACGGACTGCCACTCCACGCCGCTCAGGTTCATGACCTGCTCCCCGGTGAGGGTGGCGGAGTCGAAGCCGACGCAGAAGGTGAGCACCGCGCCGCTGGCGTGCTCGACCACCAGGCTCGCGTGGTGGGCACCCGCCGCCTGCGCGCAGACCGGGTGCGCGGCGCCGCCCGGTGCCGCCAGGGCCAGCCCGCCGGCCGCGGCGGCGGCCACGCCGAACGCGGCCAGGCGGGCGGCTCGAATCACCGCCGCATCAGGAAGAGGTAGACCGCGCCGGCGGCCACCACCAGCACGGCGGCCGCGGCCGCAAGCGCGAAGTAGAGCGCGAGGGGCGCCCCGCCGTTCGGGGTCGAGGGCGCCGGCGAGGCCGACGTGGAGGGCGTCGCGGTCGGTTCGATCGTCGGGGTGGGCGTCGGCGTCGGAGTCGGGGTCGGAGTTGCCGAAGGCGAGGGCGAGGGCGAGGGGGTCGGGGCCGGCGTCGCCTGAGCGACGGGAGGCGCCTGCTGGACCGGCGGTGCCGGCGTCGGTGTTGGCGCCGGCGTCGGTGTCGGCGTCGGAGTTGCGGTTGGTGTCGGCGCCGGCGTCGGGCAGGTGCGGACTGGGAAGGTGGCCCGGGGCCCCGGCGGCAAGATGGCGAAGGGCAGGCGCTCGAGCGCGGTTACGACCTGTGACGTGGTGCCGGCGTCCGGCGTGCCCGCAAAGCCCAGGTATCCACCCCCCGCCTGTTGCTGACTCACCAGGTAGGCCACGGGCGACCCGCCGGCCAGCGCCCAGCCGCCGGCCGGGTTGAACGCCGCGGGGGCCTGGTAATCGGCGAAGAGCGCTTGCAAAACCAGGGCCGTCGACACCGCGTCACTGGGCGACCCCTGGTACGGAAATCCGCCATCGGACTGCTGCTGCGTACGCAGCCACGGCAGCGCATTGGCGTCAGCCGAGTGGTCGTCGGCGGCGGCCAGCGCCATCAGGCTGAAGGCCGTCGAGTTGGTGTCGCTGGTGTCGAAGTTGGTTGCCGCGTTGGGATCGTCCTTGACGTCCTGATAGTCCCAGCCGCCGTCCGAGTCCTGAGCGCTCTTGATGTAGTTGACCGCTAGCGGCGGGATGGCCTGCCCGGCCGCCTTGTCGGCGAGCACCGCCAGCGCATCGCCCTGCGCGGATCCGGCCTGGTAAGCGCCGGAGCTGGCGCTGTAATAGGACGCCAGCCGAGCAATCAAGTTGACGCCGCCGAAGGCGTTGGGGTCCTTACCCGCGGCAATCACCGCCAGGACTAGCCGCCCGGTGTTGCCGGCGTCGGGTGACGCGGCTGCGGCATTCGCCTGCAGGTAGTCGATCACAGACGGCCCGCAGTTCTTGAGCGTGTTGGGGTCGTAGCCGGCCGCGGCCGCACTGATCGCGTAGAACTCGCTTGCATCGTAGGTCGAGAACCCCGGCGGCAGGCCACCGCTCGTGCTCGACTGCTGTCCCTGCAGGAACTTGAGAGCCGAGGTTGCGTCCACCTGCTCGGTCGCCATCACGAAGCCGCTCCCGAAAGCGCCCCGGGTCGGGAGCGGCTGTTGCAGCAAGCCGAACAGGGCCTGCCCGGTGGTGGCAGCATCGCTGCCGGTGGCGCAGCAGCCGGGGTAGCCGCCATCAGCCTGCTGCTGCTGGACGAGGTACCCGTAGGGCGTCTTCCCGGCGACTGCCCAGCTCGACCCGTTTGGGTTCTGGCCGGCGGCCACGAGGCCGATGAGGACCAACGCTGCAGAGTCCGGATCGCTAGAGCCCGGAGCCTGATACGTGAAGCCGCCATCTCTCTGTTGCTGCGTGTGCAGCCAGGTCAGCGTCGAGGCCGGCGCCGGCTGCCCGGCCGCCGCTAAGGCCATCAGGTTGAACGCGGTCGAGTTGGTATCGCTGGTATCGAAGTTGGTCGCGGCGTTGGGGTCGTCTTTGACGTCCTGGAAGTCCCAACCTCCATCCGTGTCCCGGGCGGCCAGGATGTACTGCCAGGCCTTGGCCGGTATCGTCTGGCCGGCAGCCTTAAGGCCCAGGATGGCGAGAGCGTCGCCCTGGGCTGACCCCGCCTGGTAGGCGCCGCTGCTGCTCTGGTAGAAACCCGTCAGCGTCGCCACTGGGTTCGTGACTGACCCAAATGGCTTCGTCGGATCCACGCCGGCAGCCACCAGCGCAATCACCAGCCTGCCGGTGTTCCCGGCGTCGGCAGTCGCTGGACCCGCGTTGGCCTGCAGGTACTGCATGGCGGTCTTACCGCTGCCGTTCTTGAGCGAGTTGGGGTCGTACCCGGCAGCGGAGGCGGCAATCACGTAGAACTCCGTCCCGTCGTAGGCGCCAAAGCCGAAGCCTGGCACGCTGCCGTCGGCGAGCTGCTGCGACTGCAGATAGCGGAGCGCTCGGGACGATGGGTCGTTCTGGGCGCGGGCCGACAGCGTCCCGGCGGCGAATGTCAGAGCAAGGAAGAGAACGGCCAGTGACGCGCTGGCCGCGGCGAGGTGCTTGCGCAAGGCGATTCCTCCAGCGGCTCGACGCGGGTCGGTCTCCTGGCTGGAGGATCAACGCTCGCGGCCGCCTTCCCAGGGCTCACGCCCCGGTGGCCGATGGCCGTCCACTTCCCTCTGACAGTTGCGCGACAGCGCCGGATTCGCACCGGCTTCCCTGCACCCGCGCGGCTATTCGGTTGTGACCGGGGGATTATCCCCTATCGGAGCGGCGTCCGCCGAGGCCCCACCCGCTCGCTGCGCGAGCGACCTCTCCGGCACGCGGGGAGCTGGACCTCTTACTCGTAGCGCAGCGCGCGCATGGGGTCGAGCCGGGCGGCGCGAACGGCCGGCGCCAGGCCGCTGACCAGGCTGAGGCCGATCGCCAGCAGGACGGCGATCAGGCCGATCCGCGGCGAGATCACGAACAGCTGGTCGCCGGCCACCCGGTTGCCGAGCGAGGCCAGCAGCCCTGCCAGGGCGGCGCCGACCAGTCCCGACGTGGCGCCGATCACCGCGGCCTCCGCCACGAAGACGAGCGTGACGTCCTGGAAGCGGGCGCCCAGCGCCTTCAGGACGCCGATCTCGCGCATGCGGTCGAGCACCGACATGTACATGGTGTTGACGATCGCGAAGCCGCACACGCCGAGGGTGATGGCGGCCAGGAAGCCGACGCCCCGCCCCACGCCGGAGGTCGACAACGAGAGGATGAGGCTGGTGAGGGCAATGCCGAGGGCCGCCCCGGCGGCGGTGAGGGCAGTGCGCAGCGGCCGCCGGCCCACGGCGTCGAGCCCCAGGCGGATCGCATCGATGCTGCGCAGGCGGGTGATCGGGTCCAGGGCGAGCGGCGCCCGGGTCGTCCGGCGGCCCCTGCTCTTGTTCACCACCACCCGCCCGTCGCGCATCTTGATGACCCGGTCGGCGCCGGCGGCGACCTCGGGATCGTGGGTGACCAGCACCACCGTGGCGCCGCGCCGGTGCAGGTCGTGGAGCAGGCCCAGCACGTGGGCGCCGTTGGCGGAGTCGAGGTTGCCGGTGGGCTCGTCGGCCAGGACCAGGCCGGGGCGCCCGGCCAGCGCGCGCGCCACGGCCACCCGCTGCTGCTCGCCCCCCGAGAGACGGCCGGGGCGGAACCTGGCGCGGGCGTCCAGACCGACCTGCTCGAGCAGGCGCCGAGCGCGGGAGCGCCGTACCACCGTGGGCACGCCGGCCAGCGCGAGCGGCATCGCGACGTTGTCCTCCGCGGTCATCGACGGCAGCAGGTTGAAGGTCTGGAAGATGGTGCCCACCCGCTGCAGCCGGTAGTCGGCGAGGTCGGCCTCGGACAGCTGGTCGAGAGCGGCGCCGGCGGCGTAGACGTGGCCGGCGGTCGGCCGGTCGAGGCCACCGAGCAGCCCCAGCAGCGTGGACTTCCCGCAGCCGGAAGGACCGACCACCGCCACGAAGTCGCCCGGCGCGATCTCCAGCGAGACGTCCTTCACCGCGTCCAGGGTCACCTCGCCCATGCGGTAGGAGCGGGTCACGCCGTCCAGGCGCAGGCCGACCGGCTGCCCGAGCAGCTCGCGAAAGCCCTCGAACGCCGACACCGGCGGCGCCGGGGTGGCCACCACCGCGAGCGGGCCGAGCTCCTCCAGGACCTGGCGGACCGCCACGACCTCCAGCGGGGGCAGCGGGGCTGGGGCTTCCAAGGCGGCCGCCTCGACCGCGTCCTCGGCGGCCGGGGGGACCCTGTCCTTGAAGGCCACGATGGCGTCGGCAGCTCGCTCGATCGCCGAGCGCTGGCGGCGTGAGCGGCGCGGGGGACGGGGCCCGGGCGCGAAGCCGGCAGCGTTTCCTGGGACCTCCGAATCCTCCCTCTGCCGGACGTATGCCACTTAGGAGTCCATCGTAAGTCTTACAGCGTCATTAGCAAGATGCGGATCCCCGCGGCTGCCCTTCGCGGACCTCTTTGAGCACCCATTCGAGGTATTGCGGCAGCCCCGACTCGACCGCCACCACGAGCACGTCGGGGAGCTCGTAGGCCGTCTCGCCGCGAATGAAGTCCTCGATCTCCGCCACCTTCTCGCGGGTGGTCTTGAGGAGGAGCAGCGCTTCGTGGTTGCGGCGCATGCGCCCCTCCCAGAAGTAGAAGGTATGGACCGTCGGGATGATCGACCCGCAGGCCGCGAGCCGCATCTCCACCAGCTTCTCGCCCGCCCGCTCAGCCTCGTCTCGGCTGCCCAGGGTCGCGAACATCATCACCACCTCGGAAGCCATCCGCTAATCAGATCACGTCGACGCCCACGGCCGGTCGAGCCAGATGATCGCCCCGGCCAGGGCGACGCCGCCGAGCAGGAGCCCGCCGATCACGTCCGACTCCCAGTGCACGTTCAGGTACAGGCGATCGAAGCACTCCGCCCCGATCAGCAGCACCGCGCCGGCGACCGCCAGGCGGCCGACCCACTTGCGCCGTGCGAGGCGCGCGATCACGAAAGCGAGCAGGCCGTAGGTCACGACGGTGCGCACCACGTGGCCGCTGGGGAACGACCCGGCCGCGACTCCCTGGCCCACGAGCTCGCTGAAGCTGGGCCCGTCGGTGTGGGAGATGTTGAGCGGCGGCCCGGGATGGTCGACGATCCGCTTGTAGAGCAGCTCGAGCACGACTGCGACGGGAAACGCGAGCACGGCGAGGGAGTCGACACCGAAGCGGCGCCGCCACATCCAGATCCCGAGCGCTGCTGCGACCAGCGTGGTCATCTCCAGGCCCCCGAAGAGCGCCAGGCCCTGGAAGGCCACGTGCAGCTGCTCCCGCCAGGCTTCCGTCATCGCCCGCGACACATCGACGTCGAGGCTGTGCATGGTGCCCGCGGCGACCACCGCGCTGAATGCCATGAACGCCACGGCCAGGGTGCCGAAGGCGACCAGGGTTCTTCTCAGTGCAGGCATCAGACGGTGTCCAAGCGGGTGAGAATCGGACCGGGGTCCCCGCGAAATCGCAGATTTCGTGGGGTGGTCAGTGCTGGCAACGGCGGCAGAAGACAGTGGTGCGCCCGGCCATGCGCACGCTGGCCAGGGGCCGGCCGCAGGTAACGCACGGCTCGCCGCCGCGCCCGTACACCAGCAGGCGCTCCTGCTGCGAGCCTCGCTCGCCGAAGGCGTCCCGGTAACTGTCGACCGAGCTGCCGCGGTTGGCGATGGCCGTGGTCAGCGACTCGTGCAGCGCCTCCCGCAGGCGCTTCACCGCGGGCCGGCTGAGCGAGGAGCCGGGCCGATCGGGCCGGACGCGGGCGCGGAAGCAGGACTCGTCGGCATAGATGTTGCCCACGCCCGCCACCACCGCCTGGTCCAGCAGCAGCGCCTTGAGCGGCGCCCGCCGGCGGTGCAGGCGCTGGTAGAGGTCGCGGGCCGTGAAGGTGTCGTCGATGGGTTCCGGCCCCAGCCGCGGGACCGCGCGGTGCTCGAGCAGGTCCGCCTCGGTCCCGAAGAGGAGGCGCCCGAAGCGGCGCACGTCTCGGTAGCGGAGCTGTTGGCCGTCATCGAGCAAGAGCGCCGCGTGCACGTGAGGAGCGAACGCCGCCTCGGGGTCGAACAGCTGCAGGTGACCCGTCATCCCCAGGTGGATGACCAGCAGGTAAGCGTCGGTCAGGTGGAAGAGCAGGTACTTGCCGCGCCGGGTCAGCGCCTGCACCTCCCGCCCGGTAACGCCATCGACGAAGGCTTCGGGCTCGGGGTGGCGGACGATGGTCGGGAAGCGGAGATCCACGCGCTCGATGACCCGGCCGACCAGGTGCGGCCGCAGGCCGGCCGCGACCGTCTCGACCTCTGGAAGCTCAGGCATCCCAGCCGGACGTGAACCGATGGATTTCGCGATCCCGACGCTCCGAGGCCGCAGCCGGCGCCGAGGAGCGGAAGGAGCGCAGCGGAAGCTGCGTGACTGAGCACCACAGACCACCCCACGAAATCTGCGATTTCGCGGGGACCCCGGAAAGCCGGTGTAGGCATCGGACGTCTGGGCGCGAAAGACACCGCTTCTGGTTCGGCTGGGATGCCTCAGGCAACGACCGTGGCCAGCTTGCTCATGTCGGCCCAGTTGGGGCCGACCTTCGACTCAACCTCGAGGCGCGATTCCAGCTCATAGGCGTCGGTCATGACCCGCGGGACCATCTCGGAGAACGTGTCCAGCTCGCCGCGCGGGATCTCGAAGAGCAGCTCGTCGTGGACCTGGAGCAGCATCTTGCCGCGCAGGCCCGCAGCCTCGATCTCGCGCTGCAGGCGGACCATCGCGATCTTGATGATGTCGGCGGCCAGCGACTGGAACGGGAAGTTGATGGCCATCCGCTCCGCGGCCATCCGGAGCTGGTAGTTGGGCGAGCGCAGATCGGGGATGGCGCGCCGGCGGCCCGTGGCACTGACCACCACACCGGTCTCGCGCGCCGCCTGGCGCACGCTCTCCAGGTATTCCTTCAACCCCGCATAGGCAGTCCAGTACTCCTTGAGGAACTCGCGCGCCTCATCGCCGGGGATGCCCATCTGCATCGACAGGCCGTACTCGCCCTGGCCGTAGATGGACCCGAAGTTGGCGACCTTGGCCAGACGCCGCTGGTTGGGGTGGACCTCTGCCAGTGGCACCTTGAACACCTGAGCGGCGGTGGCCGCGTGGATGTCCTGCCCCGCCGCGAAGGCCGCCAGCAGGTTGGAGTCGCCCGAGAGGTGGGCGGCGATCCGGAGCTCGATCTGCGAGTAGTCCGCGGCGAACAGGAAATGGTCCGGCCGCTCAGCCTTGAAGGCCCGCCGGATGCGCTGGCCGAGCTCGGTCCGGATCGGGATGTTCATCAGGTTGGGGTTCGAGGAGCTCAGCCGCCCGGTGGCGGTCGCGGCCTGGCCGAACGAGGTATGGACGCGCCCGGTGGTGGGGTCCATGAGCTCGGGCAGCGCGTCGACATAGGTGGACTTGAGCTTCGAGAGCTGCCGGTGCTCGAGGATGAGACCCACGACGGGGTGCTTGTCACGCAGCGACTCCAGCGTCTCGGCGTCGGTCGAGTAGCCGGTCTTGGTCCGCTTGCCGACCGGCAGCTTCAGGTCCTCGAAGAGGAGCTTGGCCAGCTGCTGGGGAGCGTTGAGGTTGAACTCGTAGCCCGACAGCTCGGAGACCTCCGCCTCGAGGGCTGCCAGCTGGTCGCCGAGCTCCTTCTGCATCTCGCGCAGGTAGGGGATGTTGACCGCCACCCCTTCCCACTCCATCTGGGCCAACACCCGCGCCAGCGGCAGCTCGATCTCGTGGAAGAGGTAGTCGACCTGGACGTTCCGCATCTCGGCCTCCAGCCGCGGGTGCAGCTGGAGGATGGCCTGCGCGCGCTGGCCCGCGTAGGTGGCGGCCTCGTGAATGGGTGCGGCTGAGGGCTTGATCAGGTTGCGTCCTACCCCCAGCAGCTGGTCCGCCCCCATCAGGGTCATCCCCAGCATCTCGCGGGCCAGGTCGTCGAGCCGCGGGTCCCGCGCCCCGGCGCCCAGGAGGTAGGCCGACAGGAAGGTGCTGAAGACCCACTCGTAATCCGCCCCGTCTACACCGCGCCCAGCGCGGTCCAGGAGCAGCTGCATGTCCTTGACGTCGTGGGTGGACAGCGGTCGCTTGGCGAGCGCGTCCGCGACCTCGGCCGCCGGCCGCCCGGCCAGCGGGAGGTAGAAGGCATCGTCCTTGGTGGCGATGCCGAGGCCGACCGGCGTGCCGCCCCGGGCGGGCCCGTCCCAGAGGCCGAAGACCCCCACCTCGGCGGCCGCGGAGATGGCCGCGGTGAGCTCCGGCGCTGATGCGTGTTCGGGGACCATCCGAACCCCCTGCAGGTCCTCCGGCGGCGCGAATTCGAGCTTCGCCTGCAGTGGCACCACGTCCGGGGCCGGGAAGCGCGCCAGCAGCTGCCGGAACTCGAGCGCATCGAAGACCCGGCGCGCCTCGTCGGGGTCGTAGCGCAGCCAGCGCGCCCGGTCCAGCTCGAGCGGGACCTCGACGTCCGTGCGGATGGTGACCATCCGCTTCCCCAGCCGCACCTGGTCGGCCGCGGCCTTCAGGTTGGTCTTGACCCGGCCTTCCCTGAGCTCGTCCAGGTGCTCGAGGAGGTTCTCGATCGAGCCGTACTTCTGGACCAGGTCGGCGGCGGTCTTGTCGCCGACGCCGGGCACCCCCGGGATGTTGTCGGAGGTGTCGCCGCGCAGCGCTTTGTAGTCGATCAGCTGCGGCGGCTCGAAGCCGTAGCGCTGGCGCACCTGGTCGGGGCTGTAGAGGAAGGTGTCGGTGATGCCGCGCCGCGGCACCAGCGCGTCGACGTTGTCGGTGACCAGCTGCAGGCAGTCGAGGTCGCCGCTGACGATGGTCACGTGGAGGCCCTCGGCCTCCCCCTTGCGGGACAGCGTCCCGATCACGTCGTCGGCCTCGAAGCCCTCCACGCCGTAGATCGGGATGGCGAGCGACTTGAGCACGTCGCGCGTCAGCTCGATCTGCGGCCGCAGGTCGTCCGGCATCGGCCGCCGCCCGGCCTTGTACTCGGCGTACTCCTGGGAGCGGAAGGTCGGCTTGCCCAGGTCGAAGGCCGCGATCGCGTACTCCGGGCGGTTGGCGAGGACGATCGCGAGCATCGACGTGAACCCGTACACGGCGTTGGTCACGTCGCCCGCCGAGGTGCTCATCGGGGGCAGCGCGAAGAAGGCTCGATAGATCAGGCTGTGGGCGTCGATCAGCACCAGCCGACCGCGCCGAGAGCCCTTCGCCACCACCGATGAATTCTAGGTTTGAGTGTTCCGAGGCCCCGAAGGCCCCCCGCTATAGTTGCGCCAGAGGCGAGATCAAACGGAAGACTGGATCGAGGTCGGCGTAGACAGCATCCGCGTGCACGTCCAGACCGGGCAGCACGTGGTGATCCTCAAGGAGAAGAACGCCGACCGCTACCTGCCGATCTGGATCGGCCCCTTCGAGGCCAACGCGATCGCGCTCAAGATCACCGGCCAGAACCCGGAGCGGCCGATCACGCACGACCTCATGCTCACCGCCATGAGCGAGTTCGACATGGTGGTCAAGCGGATCGTGGTGACCTCGCTCTCGGGCGAGGTCTTCTTCGCCAGGCTCCACGTCGAGCAGGGGGGCCGCGAGACGGACATCGACTCTCGGCCCAGCGACGCGATCGCGCTGGCGGTCCGCTTCGAGTGCCCGATCTACGTCACCCGCGAGGTGTTCGACCGTGCCGGTGTGATCCCCGAGAAGGACGAGGACGAGCAGAACGCCGCCAGCGCGGGACCGCTGGACGAGGATCGCCTGGCGGTCTTCAGGGACCTGGTCAACAGCCTCGACCTGCCCGACCTGCCCGACGAGCCGGGCAGCCGGGGCGGAACGTCCAGCTCCTGATCGTTCCTTGAGCCCGCAGCAGGAGCTGGAGGCGTGCCTCAGGCTCCTGGTGGCCCTCATCCTGGGCACCGCGATCGGGATCGAGCGCGAATATCACCGCCATCCGGCGGGCCTGCGCACGATGGCCGCCGTGTCGGTGGGCTCCTGCCTGTTCGCGGTCGTGGGTACCCTGGTCCCCCACACCGATCCCACCCGGATCGCGGCCCAGATCGTCACCGGCGTGGGCTTCCTGGGCGCGGGCGCCATCCTGCGCAGCGGCCGAACGATCCACGGGTTGACCACGGCGGCCGCGATCTGGGTGGTGGCCGCGATCGGGATGGCCGTGGGGTTCGGTCTTTTCATCGTCTCCACGATCTGCGCGCTGATGGTCGTGCTGTTCCTGATCGCCCTGAAGCGGGTAGAGGTCGGGCTCTTCGACAGCAAGGGCGACGAGCACGCGTTCCACGGAGAGGAGGACGACCCGGAGTAGCCACGGCTCGTAAGATCGCTTAGCGTTCTTGTGGTTTTTGGGATGCTCTTTTCACTGACGCCACGCCGGCGCGAAACCCTTGACGAGCTGCAGCGACTGACCCAGCAGGCCGGGGCCGCCGTCCACTACTCGCTGGTGGGCGCACGGATGCGGATCTCGGCCTGGACGGCCTACGGGCTCCTGCGCGAGCTGGAGGCGATGGGCCTGGTCGTGCGGCGCTACGCCCGGGGCGGGAACGCCAGCGGCGGGCGCTCCCGGATTCTCTTCGAGCCCAGCTCGCCGGCCCGGGTCGAGGGCGGCGACGAAGCGCCGCTGCGGCT
>DATCNF010000131.1:0-10579 GCA_036565325.1 Candidatus Dormiibacterota bacterium
GGTCTGCAGCGGAACCACGGTGGTCAGCGGCGGCTCCACCAGCGCGCCGGCCGGCACCGCCGGCGGCCGGGCCTCCGTGCGCTGGTCGGCGCGGCCGGCGCCGGCCGCCTCCAGCTGGTTCACGAAGTCGGTGCAGTTGGGGTAGCGCTCGGTGGGCTTCTTGGCCAGCGCCTTGGCGAGGACCAGGTCGACCATCAGGTTGAGGTTCGGGTTGAGAAGGCTGACGGCCGGCACCGGCGCGTTGACGTGCATGTAGAGAAGGCCCATCACGTCGCCGCTGTGGAAGGGCAGGTCGGCGGCCAGCACCTGGAAGGCGATGATCGCCAGCGCGTACTGGTCGGTGGCCCCGGAGAGCGGCTGGCCGGTCGCCTGCTCGGGCGAGATGTGGGTAGGGGTCCCGGAGACCATCCCGGTGGCCGTCAGCGATTCCTGGTCGTGCATCTGGGCCAGGCCGAAATCGGCCAGCACCGGCTGCAGCTCAGCGTCCAGGAAGACGTTGGCGGGCTTGACGTCGCGGTGCAGGATGCCCTGGGCGTGGGCGTAGTCGAGCGCCTCGGCCAGAGGCCTGAGCAGGGAGACCGCCTGGGTGGTGTTGAGCTGGTGCCGGGGCATGCGCTCCAGCAGCGAGCCGCTGGGCATGAACTCGACCACCATGTAGGGCTGGCCGTTGAACTCCCCGAAGTCGAAGACGGAGAGGATGTGGCGGTGCCGGAGCTTGGCGATGGCGCGGGCCTCGCGTTCGAAGCGGGCCAGGGCGTCGGGGCTGTCGACGAAGGTCGGCAGGACCTTGATCGCCGCCCAGCGCGCCAGGCGGGGGTGATAGGCCCTGTACACGACGCCCATCCCGCCGCGCCCCAGGACGCTGTCGATGACGTAGCTCCCGACCTGGGTGCCCTTGGGGATTCCGCCTTGCATCTGCCGCCGGGATTATCGGGGGCGGTGCCGCTGCTGTGCTCCCAACTGGCTGTGGAGGGAATGCTGGTCGGCGCCCGCTGAGGGGACCTAGTACCTTGCCGGAGGTGCCCATCAAGGTCTACCTGGAGTCCACTCCCAAGCGGGTCTTCGCGTCGGCGGCGGAGTGGCCGGGATGGTGCCGGTCGGGCAAGGACGAGGCGGCGGCGCTGGAGGCGCTCGCCTCTTCAGGCTCGCGCTATGCGGCCGTCGCCAAGCGCGCGGGCCTGACCTTCAAGCCGGCGGCGGCCAAGGACTTCAAGGTGCTGGAGCGCCTGCCCGGATCCGCGACTACCGACTTCGGGGCACCCGGCGCAATCGCGAAGGCGGAGGCCAAGCCGCTCACCACAGCCGGCGCCGATCGCTTGGAGGCGCTGCTGCGCGCGTGCTGGAAGACCTTTGACGAGGTTGTGCGGAAGGCGCCGCCCGAGCTGCGCAAGGGGCCCCGGGGGGGTGGCCGCGACCGCGACCAGATCGCTAGCCACGTAATCGATGCGGAGGGGGCCTATGCGTCCAGGATCGGCGTCCGCCTCAAGCCGCCGGCAGCCGGTGACCCCAAGGCGGTCGCCGAATGGCGGGACGCCCTGGTCACGGGCCTGCGCCCCTCACCTGAGGCGACGGCCGCGGGGGGCGGCAAGCGCTGGCCGCCTGCTTACGCGGCGCGGCGGATCGCCTGGCACGCCCTGGACCACGCCTGGGAGATCGAAGATCGGACGCCGGAAGGCTAGGGTCGCGAAAAGGCCGTCAGCCCGTCCCGCTCGGAGCGTCCGTTGAAGTAGCTGGAAAGCAGGGCCACCGGGATGTGGCGCGTGTGGTCGTTGGCCTTCAGTGCGCTGAGGAAGGCGGAGTTGCCTCCGGCGCCGCGGCCGTCGGCGATGAAGATGATGTTCGGCCCCCAGTGCTGGGCCAGGTCGACGGCGCTCCCGGGATCGCTGATCCGCTTCACGTCGTAGCCCTCGGAACGCAGCCGGCCCACGTGCTCCTCGGTGGCGGTCAGGCCCTGCTCGACCAGCATGGCGCGGGCGGGACCCGCGGCACGCGGCACCGGGGGTGGCATGCGCGCCCGGCCGGCCCTGGGGCTGGGGCTGCGGGCGGGGGGTGCGGGCATCACGGCCAGCGCAGAAAGGTCGGTGGTGGTGTCGTTAACTTCTGCCAAAGCGTCTCCTGAACAGCTGACCGCGAGTCGGCGGAACAAGACACGCGCTTGCCTAGGTCCCAGAACTTATTTAATAGTACGCTGCCGCAACCAAAATTGTGCGTTTTAGCGCTGGGCGCCGCGCTGGGCGCGAGCCCGGTCGACCTCGGTGAGGTGCTTCTTGCGCAGGCGGATGTGCTGCGGGGTCACCTCCAGCAGCTCGTCGTCGACCAGGAAGTCGAGGCACTGCTCGAGCGACATCCGGGTCGGCGGCGTCAGGCGCACCATGATGTCCGCGGTCGAGGAGCGCATGTTGGTCTGCTTCTTCTCCTTGCAGACGTTGACCTGCATGTCAGCCGGGCGCTTCTGGATGCCGACGATCATGCCCTCGTAGACCTGCTCGCCGGGCTCCACGAAAGTGAAGCCGCGCTCCTGCGCGTTGGCCAGCCCGAAGGCGAGCACGGTGCCCGGGCTGGACGCGGTCAGCGCGCCATTGCGCTGCTCGCGGAAATCGCCCGCCCAGGGCCGGTAGCCGAGCAACAGCGAGCCCATGACGCCGTTGCCGGCGGTGAGGGTGAGGAACGTGTTCCGGAAACCGATCAGGCCGCGCGTTGGGATCGTGTAGTCGAGCCGCACGTTACCGCCCTCGTAAGCGATCTCGATCATCTCCCCGCGCCGGCGCCCGAGGGCCTCGCTGACGGCCCCCAGGTAGGTCTCGGGAACGTCGATGGTCAGGTGCTCGAAGGGCTCGTGGAGCTTGCCGTCGACCTGCTTGGTGATCACCTCGGGGCGCGAGACCTCGAGCTCGTAGCCCTCGCGGCGCATGGTCTCGATGAGGACGGCGAGGTGGAGCTCGCCGCGCCCGCTGACCAGCAGGCGGTCGGCGGAATCGGTGGAGTCGACCCGCAGCCCCAGGTTGACCTCGAGCTCGCGGAAGAGGCGGGCCCGGATCTGGCGGGAGGTGCTGAACCGCCCCTCGCGGCCGCTGAGCGGCGAGGTGTTGACCCCCAGCGTCATCTGGACCGTGGGCTCGTCGATGGCGATCCGCGGGAGCGCCTCCGGATGCTCGGGGTCGGTCAGCGTGTCGCCGATGGTGACGTCTTCGAGGCCGGTCAGCACAACGATGTCGCCGGCGCTGGCCACTTCCACGGCCTCCTTGCCGAGGCCGCGGTAGAGCTGCACCTGCCCGACCTTGAAGCGCCGCGGCTCGGCGTCCGCTCCCAACACCGCAACCAGCTGAGCGGGACGGACCGAGCCGCGGGTGATGCGGCCCATGGCGAGGGCTCCGGTGTAGTCGTCGTAGCCGCGGTTGGCGACCAGCATCTGGAAGGGGCCGTCTTCCACCACGGGCGCCGGGACGTGGTGGAGGATGGCCTGGAAGAGCGGCTCCAGCGAGTCGCCGATGGCGTCCGCGGTGAGGCCCGCGCGGCCCTCCTTGGCGATCGCGTAGAGGACCGGGATGTCGAGCTGATCGGCGTTGTCGGCGAGCTCCAGGAAGAGGTCATAGGCGAGGTCGAGGGCGCGCTTGGCGTCGGCCAGCGGGCGGTCGAGCTTGTTGATGACCAGGATCGGCCGCAGCCCGACCTCGAATGCCTTGCGCAGCACGAACCGCGTCTGCGGCATCGGGCCTTCGGCGGCGTCCACCAGCAGCAGGCAGCCGTCGGCCATGTTGAGCACGCGCTCGACCTCACCGCCGAAGTCGGCGTGCCCGGGGGTGTCGATGATGTTGATGACGGTGTCGTGGTAGAGGATCGCGGTGTTCTTGGCGAGGATCGTGATCCCCTTCTCGCGCTCCAGCGGGTTGGAGTCCATGATCAGCGTGCCCACCGCCTGGTTGTCGCGGAAGGTGTGGCTCTGCTTCAAGAGAGCGTCGACCAGCGTGGTCTTGCCGTGGTCGACGTGGGCGATGATCGCCAGGTTGCGGACGTCGTGGCGGAGGGTGGTGGTCATGGTCTGGTGCTGCAGGAAAGAGAAACCCCGGGCGGCTTGCGCCACCCGGGGTCCGGTTCCGGTGAGCGGAACCTAGGCCGAGGCGATCCGGACGCTCTTGGCGCGCGGGCCCTTCGGGCTCTGCTCGATCTCGAAGGAGACCTTCTCGCCGCCGTTCAGGCCGTCGAAGTCGCCCTCGGTGCCGCTGCGGTGGAAGAAGTACTCCTTGCCATCCTCGGCGGCGATGAAGCCAAAGCCGCGGTCGGTGACGAGCTTCTTGATGGTGCCTGTCTGCATGCTGTGATCCTTGTTCTCGAACGCGATCTGTCTTAACGCGCGGGTCTGTTCGAGAAGCTTTGACGACCACGAGCGAAAGCGCCGACTCCTACTGGTTGAGGCGGACTGTGCAAGTTTACCCGACCGTACGCTCAGCGAAACCCCAGCGGCCGCTCGCCTCCCGTCGATGCTACCCTCGCCCCGCATCACGGCCGGCGGCTTGATGGGGGCTCTGAGATGAATCGGACGCTTGTTCGCTTGGGCCTCTGGGCGCTGCCGGTGGGAGGTGTGCTCACCTTCGTTCCCTGGCTCGGGCTTGCCTTCGGGGGCGGTACCTCGAACCCGAGCGGGGATCCCGCGGCTTTCGCACGCGGCGTCACCGATCCCGTGGGCATCATGTTCGGCGACCTCTACATCATCGGCACCCTCTGCATCCTGTTCGGTGTGCTGGCGCTGGCGGCGGTGCTGGCCGGCACCCCGGGCGAGTCCTGGGCCGCCGTGGGCGCGGTCGCGGGCGCGATCGCCATGGTGATCGTGGTCGGCGTCTGGATGCTGCTGACCGTCGGCGACGCGATCGTCGGCGACGTGGTGCTGGCCGGCCACAAGGACGCCGGCGAGGTCTTCAGGTGGATGTCGGGCGGCCACTGGAACGGCCGCATCGTCCCTGCGCTGGTGGTCGGGGGTGTGATGGGGCTGATCGGCACCGTCGGCTTGGCGGTTGGGATCTGGCGTTCCGGCCGCTATCCCAAGTGGCTGGCGATCCTGTTCGGGCTCGCCTTCTTGCTGGAGGTCGCTTCCTCACCGCCAACCATCCTCGGGGCGCTCCTGATCGCGATCGCGGGCTTCATGATCGCCCAGCGCGGAGAGTCGCCCACGCCCGCGCGTGCGCCGGCAATCGTCTAGTACTCAGAGGAGAGTTCGATGCCTGCTAAGAAGTCCGAGTCGCAGATCAAGAAGATGGTCGAGGCCGAGGCCAAGGGGAAGGGCGCCAAGAAGGCCGGCAAGGACCGCAACCGCTCGGCGACGAGCGAGCTGGACGATCGCAAGAGCAAGTATCAGACGATCAAGCTGACGGGCGACTAGCTGGCTCCGGAGCGCACCACGAGGCTGTCCGAGCCAGGGCGCACGACGCGGCTACTTCGCTGCGAAGGGTGCGGGGCCGACAATCTCGATCCCGCCGTTCTCCTTCGCCGACTGCTGGATACGGGCCATGTCCACGGGGGCCGCGGCCAGAATTTCCTCGGTCGCGGCCACGCTGGCCCCACGATAGAAGGGCTCGCTTCCCCCTGGCGTCTCCAGTACCAACATTCGTGCCGTCTCCGAGGTCACCATGAACGCATGTGGCACCCCGCGCGGCGCCACGAGCACCCCTTGCTGTCCCACCACATACTCCTTGCCCTGCACATGGACAAGCAGCTCCCCCTCCAGCACGATCATGGTCTCGTCGCAGGGATGCGTATGGAGCGGTGTGACCTTGCCGCGCGACATCACCGCTTCAAAAAGGATGAAGGCGCCCCCGGTCTCCCTCTCGGTGGCCTTCCATGTATGTACTCCGCCGCCGTAGAACCAGAGTCGCTCGCCTTCGCCGTCCCGGCGAACAACGGGTACCGCCGTGCTGATTGATGCCACCTTCCTCTCCTCCTTGCTTATATGGGACGAGTGTCCCACGACGGTACCAAGGTACCATATTGCACATGGCGGTGCCTTATGAAGCGCATGGGCGCGCAGGCCAGAAGGGACGCACCCGCAGCGCGTTGATCTCGGCGGCCCGCGCCCTCATAGCCCAGGGTGCGACGCCCACCGTCGAAGCGGCCGCGGCCGCCGCACTCATATCAAGGACGACGGCCTATCGCTATTTCTCCAGTCAAAGGGCCTTGTTGATCGCGGCCCACCCGGAGATCGAGACGACCTCAATGCTCCCGCCCAACCCACCCCAGGACCCGGCAAGTCGTCTCGAGGCGGTGCTCCGAGAGTTCCACCGGACGATCCTCGAGACCGAGCCCCAGCAGCGCACCGTGCTGCGCCTATCGCTGGAGCCCGGGTCTCAGCCTGGGGACCATCCGCTGCGCCAGGGTCGCGCGGTGGGCTGGATAGGCGAGGCGCTGTCACCGCTGCAAACGTTGCTGTCAGGGGAGGAGCTGAGGCGCCTCGTATTCGCGATCAGGAGTGCGAATGGGATCGAGGCGCTGGTTTGGCTCACGGACGTGGCGGGGTTATCTCGCGAAGCGGCCACCGCCCTGATGCGCGACTCCGCGCAAGCCCTGCTCAGATCTGCACTTCAGAAATTGGCTCCGGAGCACGGACTCGAACCGTGAACCTTGCGGTTAACAGCCGCCTGCTCTACCGATTGAGCTACTCCGGAGCGGCAGCCATGGATTCTACCCGGCGCCCTCCGGGGCCCCGGGCGGCACGCGCACCGGCGCGGACGAGAGCTAGGAGGCTGGTTTTAGGCCGACCAGCTCCGAGAGCGGGCCTTCGAACAGCGCCATCCGCTCGTGGACCTCGAGCACCTCGTCGGAGGTGACGGGTTCCGAGCGGTCCACCCCATCCAGGCGTTCCGTCCACTCCGAGCCGCACTCGCAGCGGTGGAACGTGAAGAGGGTGGCGTGTGATCGGTAGGACGAGACCGCGGCCTCGGTCCGCTCCCGACCGCACGCACAGCGTGTTGCCTCAGGCTCCTTCTTCGGCTTCTGCATCGACGTGATCTCCGTTGATAAAAGGGATGAGCCCGGTTCGGGGCATCCTACTCCTCAGGCGACGATTTGTAGCCATCCCTGTCGAGATAACGCCCGAACCGCCCGAACGTGTCGCCCCGCGGGGCGCCTTTACAGGGCCTTGAGCTCCGCCAGCAGCTTGTCGAGGTCGCGGAGGCGGCCGGCGCGGGACGCGGTCTCCAGCGTCTGCCACTGCGAGAGGCTGTCGACGAAACCCTCCCCCACGTCGTAACCGTGCCGGAAGAGCAGCTCCCGCCCCCGCTCCCCATCCAGCTCCAGGAGGTCCCGGATCCGGGTCTGGGGGCCGAGCTCAGCCACTCTTGGGAGCCGGCGGTGGGGGCGGCGGCGGAGCCTTCTCGACCAGGACGTGATGCCCGTGCCAGAGCCTGGGCACGTCCTTGGGCGTATCGCCGTCGTAGATCAGCTTCAGCACCCAGGACCCGTCGACCAGCGCCGGCTCGGCGGTGAGCTTGCCCTTGTAACCGCGGTGCTTGAGCTCGTCGATCAGAGGCACCGCATAGAGCACAAGCGTGTAGGGCAGCCGCATCGTCGACAGGCGTCCACCCTCGCTGGACCCGTCGACGCCCGAGGTCTGCGAGGCGACCAGGGCGGGCTGGGGGATCATCGCTGGCTAGGTTATCCGCTCGCGCCGGCGGGCCTTGACGGCGGCCAGCACCGCTTCGGCGGCGCCTTCCAGGCCCAGCCGGCCGGTGTCCAGGACGATGTCGTAGTGGGCCGGGTGCGACCAGTCGTGGCCGTAAACCTGGCGGATGTACGCGCTGCGGTTGGCGTCCGTGGTCTTCATGCGCTTGCGCGCCTCCTCGGCCGTGATGTCCAGGGTCTCGGCGGCCAGCTTGAGTCGGAACTCGGGGTCGGCGTGCAGAAAGACATGGGTCGCGTCCTCCTGGTCGCGGAGGATGTAAGCGGAGCCGCGACCGACGATAACCGCGTTGCCGGTGCGCGCGGCCTCTCGGATCACCTCCTGCGTGATCTGCAGAATCGCGCGCCGGGGATCGAAGGCGGGGTCGTTGTAGGGCGGCGTCCAGGCCGCCACCTCGGGCGGCCCCGTGAACTCGACCGAGGCCGCGCCCAGGCTGGCCAGCAGCCGGTTCAGGAACGACCCCGGCGACTCGTCGTTGCGCTCGACCTCGTTCTCCGGCATCTCGAGGCGGCGCGCCACCTCGGCCACGATCCCCTTGTCGACCATCTCGGCGTGCAGGCGGTGGGCCAGGATCTGGCCGACGGCCTCGCCGCCGGCGCCGAACTGGCGCGCGATCGTGATCAGGGGCATCGGACGCCCTCGACGCTAACGCTTACTCGAGGTAATCGCGAAGCTTTTTAGAGCGCGACGGGTGGCGCAGCTTGCGCAGCGCCTTGGCCTCGATCTGGCGGATCCGCTCCCGGGTCACGCCGAACCGCTTGCCGACCTCCTCCAGGGTGCGCTGGTGGCCGTCGATCAGCCCGAAACGCAGCTGGAGCACGCGCCGCTCGCGCGGCGTGAGCGTGTCCAGGATGTCCTCGACCTCGTTGTGGAGCATGGTCAGCGAGGCCGCGTCCGAGGGCGCCACCGCCTCTTTGTCCTCCACGAAGTCGCCGAGGTGGGAGTCCTCCTCCTCGCCGATCGGGGTCTCCAGGGAGACCGGGTCTTGGGAGACCTTGATGATCTCGCGCACCTTCTCGGGCGTGATCCCCATCTCCTCTGCGATCTCGTCGTCGCTGGGCTCGCGGCCCAACTCCTGGAGCAGGCGGCGGGAGACCCGGACCAGCTTGTTGATGGTCTCCACCATGTGGACCGGGATCCGGATGGTCCGGGCCTGGTCGGCGATGGCGCGGGTGATCGCCTGCCGGATCCACCAGGTGGCGTAGGTGGAGAACTTGTAGCCCTTGTGGTAGTCGAACTTCTCGACCGCCCGGATGAGGCCCATGTTGCCCTCCTGGATCAGGTCCAGGAATGACATGCCGCGGCCGATGTACTTCTTGGCGATGGAGACCACCAGCCGCAGGTTGGCCTCGGTCAGCCGCTGCTTGGCCTCCATGTCGCCGGCCTCGATCGCCTTGGCCAGGGTGACCTCGTCCTGCGCGGTCAGCAGCGAGACCCGGCCGATCTCCTTTAGATACATGCGGACCGGGTCGTCGAGGGAGACCGAGTCCATCATCTCGATCTCCATCAACATGTCGTCGTCGCCCTCTTCCTTCTCCTCGAAGTCCCGCTCGGAGTCGGAGACGTCGATCCCCATCTCCTTGAAGGCGGCGAAGATCCGGAACATCTGGTCCGGCTCGACGTCCAGGTCGCCGAAGCCCTCCCCGATGTCGTCGGGCGCGAGGTACCCCTGCTCCTTGCCCTTGACGATCAGGGCCTCGGCCTGCTGGATCAGCAGGTCTTCGAGCTTGGTCTCGACTTTTTCCTGGGTTTTGGCCAAAAGCGTGCTAACTCCCTTCTTCCCGCCGGAGCTCGGCCAGGCGTGATTCCAGAAGGGCTATCTGCTCTGCGTCGCCCCTCACCTCCGCGTCGCGCAAGTCGCTGATTATCGCTCGCGCGCGACGATCGACGATTTGCTTCCGAATGCGGGCCACGACGTCGTCGACGGTGGCATCGTCAATGCTTGCGGGCGGGTGCGCCCAGGCGCGTCTGACGAGGTCCTGTTCCTCATCCGGGAAGCTGGGCAGGGCGTCTCCGAGAGCCTGCAACCCCCCGTCTGTGCCTACGGTTTCCAGCATCCGCTGATAGGCCACACGCTCCTTGGGCTCGAGGTCTTCGAGCGGCAGCCGCTCGCGTACCCGGTGGATGGCGTCGGGGCGCACCGCCAGGATCTCCAGGAGATAGCGGAACGCAACCGACCAGTCCTTTCCCGTTGGCCTCGGTTGCGAAACGTCGCCGTTCGAAGATTGATCTCGACGGGCGCCGTCGCGGGGAGCGGTGGGGGGCCGTATCACGACCCGATTGGCGTCGACGCCTAGCCAGTATGCCGATTGTTGGCGATAGGTCTCCCGGAGGGCCGGATCCTCGATCTTCACCAGCACCTCGCCCACCCGGCGCAGGGCCACTTCCAGGTCGGCCGGGCGCAGGCTGGGGTTGAGGCCGCGGATGGAGTCGCGGATCCAGAACTCCCAGCCCGGCTGGGCCGCCTTGAGGACCTGCTCCCAGCGCGCGGTGGCCTGGTCGCCGGCGGCGCGCAGGAACTCGTCGGGGTCCTTGGCCGGCCCCTCCAGGACGCCCACCTTGGTCCGCAGCTTGCCCTCGGCCGCCTGCTCGATGGCTTTGAAGGCGGCCGCCTTGCCCGCGTTGTCGTTGTCGAAGACCAGCACCACTTCCTCGGTGAAACGCGCGAGCAGCCGCACCTGCTCAGAAGTGAGCGCGGTTCCGGAGCTGGCGACGGCGTTGGTGACGCCGAAACGGTGGGCGACGATGACGTCGAACTGGCCTTCCATCAGCACCGCGTGGCCCCCGTCCGCGATCCCCTGGCGGGCCAGGTCGAGCGCGAAGAGGACGCGGCCCTTGTTGTAGGCGGGCGTGTCCCGCGTGTTCACGTACTTGCGGGGGTCGTCGGCCCTGACCGTGCGGCCGGTGAAGGCG
>DATCNF010000132.1:0-14124 GCA_036565325.1 Candidatus Dormiibacterota bacterium
CACCTCTATGTCGAGGGCTACGGATTCGGCTGGGCGGTCGACACCGGGGGCGGCATCCATGGCGACGCCGTGGACATCTGGAAGACCTGCGACGCCGCCATCGCCTGGGGGCGCCGGGCCGTGACGGTTTACGTGCTCGATCATTAGGCGATCCGCCAGAAGAAGAGCCTCGGCCAGAACTGGCTGATCGACACCGACCTCCGGGACCGGGTGGTGGCGGAGGCGGGCATCCAGCCCGAGGACGAGGTCCTCGAGATCGGCCCCGGCCCCGGCGCGCTCACCGACCAGCTCGCCGGCCGGGCGCGCCGCCTGGTGGCGGTGGAGCTCGACTCCCGCCTGGCCGGACGCCTGCGCCGGCGCTATGCAGGCCGATCGGACGTCGAGGTCGTGGAGGGCGACATCCTGCGCACCGACCTGGCGCGGCTCTTCCCGAATGGCGGCGAGGTCGTGGTCGGCAACATCCCCTACTACCTGACCGGGGCCCTGCTCCCCAAGCTGTTGGACCAGGCGCCGCGACCCAAGCGCATCAGCCTGGTCGTACAGCGCGAGGTGGCGGAGCGCTGGACCGCCTCCACCGGCGCCGGCACGGGGGCGGTGGCCGTCCAGCTCTACACCGAACCCCGGCTCGCCCTGCGCCTGCCCGCGGCCGCCTTCGACCCGGTCCCGCAGGTCGACTCGGCGCTGGTGGTGATGGAGGTGCGGCCGCAGCCGGCGCTGGAGCTGGACGACCCGCGCGCCTTCTTCGCTTTCGTGGAGCGGGTCTTCCAGTTCCGCCGCAAGCAGCTGGCGGGCAGCCTGCCGCGCGTCACCGGACTCCCGGCGGCCGAGGTGGCGGAGCGCCTGGAAAGCCTCGGCATCGATCCCCGGCGGCGGCCCGAGACGCTCCTGATCCCGGAGTGGGGTGCTCTGTACCGGCAGATCCGGGAGTAGGCTCGAATTCGTGGCTGTGGGGAGGCGGAACGCCGCGGTGGCCGCGGACCCTGAGGTCGCGGGCGGCTTCCGCTACGTCCTCGCGCAGCCCGCCTTCCGGCTGATCTGGTTCGCGCAGCTGTTCGGCCAGCTGGCCGACAAGTTCCTGATGTTCTCGCTGATCATCCTCGCCTACCACGTCTCCGGCAGCAGCACGCCGGTGGCCATCACGCTGCTCGCCTACACGGTCCCGGCCGTGGTGATCGCGCCCCTGGCCGGCGTCTTCGCCGACCGCAACGACCGCAAGCTGATCATGGTCGCCACCAACCTGGCGCGAGCGCTGCTGGTCGCCCTGATCCCGATCGCCTCGCTGGTCCCCGGCCTGCGCGGCGACTTCCTGCACCTGCTGGTGATCACCTTCCTGTTCTCGGCCGTCGGCCAGCTCTTCAGCCCGGCGGAGGCGGCGGCGATCCCCTCCGTGCTGCCCAAGCGCGCGCTGCTGACGGCCAACTCGCTGGTGCTCGTCACGATGGTGGTCACGCTGGTGCTCGGCGGTGCGGCGGCGCCGCTGGTGTCGCGCTACGACATCTACGCGCCCTACTGGCTGGCGGCGCTGCTGTTCGCGGCCGCCGGGATCCTGATCCTCTTCGCGCGCATCCCCCGCAGCGAGGCCTTCGCCGACACCGGCCGGCGCGCGTTCCACCAGCTGGCCGTGGAGCTGCGCGACGGGATGGCGGTGCTCCGCTCCTCGCCGGTGCTGCTGCTGACCTTCTACGAGCTGTCCCTGGCCGTGCTCGTGATGTTCATGATGTTCACGCTCGCCCCGGCCTACGTGAGCCGGGTGATCGGCATCACGGAGCAGGACAGCTACCTGATCCTGCTGCCGGCGACCATTGGCGCCATGGTCAGCGCGCTGGCGCTGGGCCAGTTCGGTAGGGGGATCAACAAGGCCCGGCTGCTGGTAGGCGGCCTGGTCGCGACCGGCCTGACGCTGGTGGCCCTGGCCGGCGCGCCCCAGCTCATGCGCCACCTGCCCGAGCTGCGGGGCGGTGTGCGGGGATTCGGAGCCGGCTTCTCCTTCCTGCTCGGGATCGAGTTCGGCGCGCTCCTGATCCCCTCGCTCACCTACCTGATGGAGAACACCGAGGACCACGTCCGGGGCCGCGTCTTCGCGCTCCTGTTCATGGTCATCAACGGCGTGACCGCGGTCCCGGTGCTGCTGGCGGCAGCCCTCGCCGACACCTTCGGCATCGACCGCGTGATCGCCTCGCTGGGCGCTCTCCTGGTCCTGACCGGGATCAGCGTGGCCGGCTTCGCGCGGCGCGTCTTCGGAGGACCAAGACCAGTGCCACCGCCGCTATCACCGCTGCCAACCCGCCCAGACCCAGGTACGTGACCAGGCGCTCCACGAGCGCGAAGTTGGCACCCAGGACGTAGCCCACCGCCGAGATCACGATCGACCAGGCCACGCCGCCGATGGCGCTGAAGAGCTGGAAGCGCCAGAAGGGCATCCCGCTCATCCCCGCCAGCACCGAGAACCAGGTCCTCAGCCCGATCACGAAGCGGGCGGCCACGATCGACCAGGGCCCGTGCCGGCTGAAAAAGAGCTCGGCCCGCGCCAGGTGCGCGGAGTTGATGCGAAAGAAGCGGCCGAAGCGTTCGACGAAGGGCCGGCCGCCGAAGTGGCCGGCCGCGTAGCCGAGGTCGGCGCCGGCGACGGCACCGAGGGCGCCGATCACTGCCACCAGCCGGATGTCGAGGTGGCCCGCCGCGGCATAGGCCGCCACCGCCAGGAGCATGGCTTCGCCCGGGAAGGGGATACCCGCCGACTCGATGAGGATGCCGAGGCCGGCGGCTGGATACCCGATGGCGTCGGCCAGGGCGCGGACATCGGGTAGATGCAAGTGCCTCATTAAACTGCCCCGGATGGCCGAGTACGACGCCGAGGCCTCCTCGGACCCGCTCTACGTGCTCCGCCATTCGACCGCGCACCTGCTGGCCGCGGCGGTCACCCAACTCCTGCCCGGAACCAAGTACGCGGGGGGACCCCCGGTCGAGAACGGCTTCTACTACGACTTCGACCTGCCGGAGCCACTGGGCGAGGACGACCTGCCGCGGATCGAGAAGAAGATGCGCGAGCTGTCCAACCAGAAGATCCCCTTCCAGCAGCAGCTGGTGCCCCACGAGGAGGCCGTGCGCATCTTCAAGGAGCTCGACCAGCCCTACAAGCTGCACTGGGTCGGCGAGAAGGCGGCGGGCGAAGAGCAGGTCAGCCTCTACTGGACCGGCCACTTCATCGACCTCTGCCGGGGGCCGCACGTGCCGGACACCGGCGCGCTCAAGGCCTTCCAGCTGATGCGGGTCGCGGGGGCCTACTGGCTGGGCGATGAGAAGAACAAGCAGCTGACCCGCATCTTCGGCACCGCCTGGCCGTCCAAGGCGGACCTCGAGGCCTACCTGGAGATGCTGGCCCAGGCCGAGAAGCGGGACCACAAGCGCCTGGGCCGGGACCTGAAGCTCTTCGCGCTCGATTCCCGGACCGGCGCCGGCCTCCCGCTCTGGCTGCCCCACGGCGCCACCGTGCGCCGGGAGCTGGAGCGCTGGATCGTGGACGAGGAGGTCGCCCGCGGCTACCAGCACGTGGTCACTCCGGAAGTGGCCAAGCTCGACCTCTACGTGCAGTCCGGGCACTGGGAGCGCTACCGCGAGTCCATGTACCCGCCGATGACCTTTGACGACGGCGAGCAGCTGGAGCTGCGACCCATGAACTGCCCCCACCACATCCTGGTCTACGACCAGGACCTGCACAGCTATCGCGACCTCCCGGTCCGGATCGCCGAGCTGGGCCAGAACTGGCGCTACGAGAAGTCAGGCGAGCTGGCGGGGCTGATCCGGGTGCGCTCGTTCACCCTCAACGACGCCCACATCTTCTGCACGCCCGACCAGCTGCGGGCCGAGATCCTCGAGGTCATGGACCTGGCCGCCTACTTCATGAACACCCTGGGCGTGACCGAGATCGTGCCCCGGCTGTCGATCTGGGACGACGAGCGCGACCACTGGCTGGGCAGCGACGAGCAGTGGCAGAACGCCATCCAGTCCCTGCGCGGCGCCCTCGAGGAGCGCGACATGGCGTACGTCGAGGGCAAAGGCGAGGCCGCCTTCTACGGCCCCAAGATCGACTACCAGGTGCGCGACGCGGCCGGCCGCGAGTTCACCAACAACACCATCCAGGTCGACTTCCAGCAGCCCGATCGCTTCGGCCTGGAGTACGTGGCCGACGACGGGTCACGCCAGCGCCCGGTGATGATCCACCGGGGGGCGTTCGGGTCGATGGAGCGGATGATGGCCTACCTGATCGAGAAGTTCGCGGGCGCCTTCCCGACCTGGCTGCACCCGGTGCAGGTGGTGGTGATCCCGATCACCGACGCCCAGGCCGACTACGCGGAGCAGGTGGCGGCGCGCCTGCGCAAGTCGAGGCTGCGAGTGCTGGTCGACTCGCGCCCGGAGCGGATGAACAAGAAGATCCGCGAAGCCCAGCACCAGCGCGTGCCCTACATGGCCGTCCTCGGCGCCCGCGAGGCGGAGAACGGGCAGGTCTCGGTCCGCAACCGCGCCGGGGAGCAGTCCGACGAGAGCCTGGACGCCTTTGCCGACCGGGTGGCGCTCGAGGTCGCCGAGCGCCGCCTAACCTGAACTACAGGGTCCCAGCGGGTCCTTGTAGATCGAGGTGGCCGTGGCGCTGGAGCCCCGGCACCAGCTGTCGTCCGCAAACCAGCGGCCGCCTTCCTGGACCACGCTCCAGGTGATCGTGTAAGAGCCGCCAAACGTCGCGTCCACACGTGCCGTGGGTGCTGCGTTGTCGGTGCTGTAGGCCACGTCCAGCAGGTTCTGGCAACGGCAGGCGGGGTTGGCCGGGATGCTCACGGTCTGCAACCGCGTCTGCAGGCGGTCTGTCACCGCACAGCCGAACGCCCGGGACCAGTGCGGGGGGCCGGCCTTGGGGCTGCAGGCGGTGGGCCCGGGTTCCACCATCGCCTTGACGGCGGCGATCGGGTCCGCCTCCCCCCACGGGCTGTCGCCGAAGCCTCCCGGCACCACGGCCGCGAGGTGGCCGAGGACGCCGGTCGCGCTCACCACCTTATTGGTCCTGGAGTCCCAGATCCGCGGTGGGGTGGTCAGGTCGCCGTCGGCCAGGAAATGGGTGGCGTCCAGCCAGCCACCGCCGTACTGCGCGGCCGGCTGGATCGGGATGTCCCCGGCCGCCCCCGGGAACCCCAGCGTTTCGTAGCCGCCGCCGGCGCCGCAGCAGGCCGCGACGGACGAGCCGTCAGGGGAGACCGCCGCCCAGGCCACCTGCGCCGTGGCGCGCGGGTTGATCAGGGCGTCGTAGTTGACGATCCGGGTCTCGGTGCCGCTGAAGCAGGCGCTGCCGGCCGCCGTCAGCGGCCCGCTGAACTGGCAATCGTTGAGCTGCAGCGGCGGTGCCAGGCGGTCGGCGGTCAGCGGGTCCACCACGCGGTAGCCGTTGAACGCGTTGTAGGGGTTGAGCGCCGTGTTCTGCACGAAGGCGGGACCGTGAGCCAGCACCAGCTGGTGCCCGTGCCAGCCGACCGGCCATCCGTAGTCAGGGCCGGTGGTGTTGAAGAGTGCGCCGTGGCCGCCTGCGGCGGGAATCGGGTCCAGGAAAAGGCCCTCGGTCACCGGCTGCTGCGCGTAGTCCAGGACTGCGTAGGCCATCTGCTTGTCGTCCAGGGAGACCGCGAAGCCCACGTGGAGGTTGGGGCCGGACGGCACCGTGGTCACCTTCGCCGTGGACCCGTCGCGCCGGAGCGCCATCACGTTGCCCCCGTCCAGGTAGTAGAGGCTGGTGTTGGAGGCGCTGACCAGCGGCAGGAAGGTGGCGACCGCGCCGCCGCCTCCGCCGCCGGTCGTGATCAGCGGCGGGGCGCTGGTGTGGGTGCTTGCCACCGTCTTGCCGTCGGTCCCGACCAGCGCGATCGTCCACTGGGGGGCGCCGCCCTGGGCGGCGGCCAGCATCACCGCCAGCGGTCCGCTGCCGGGCCCCGCGGGGGCACTCGGGCGGGGCTTGAAGAAGGTGGGCGTGGGCGTCACCGCGCCGGCCCCGGTGGCCGGCCTGGGGCTGGCCCTTGCCGCCGTCGTGCCGGGACCGCAGGCCGCCACTGCCAGGCCCAGGAGGAGGAACGCGGCCAGTCGTCGCATGCGCCGTGGAAGGGTGGTGCCCGAGTGCAGGTTTGTCAATTCCGGAAACTTGGTAAACTCGCGCTCGTCGAAGCAGGGGGACCGCCCCCTCACCCAGGAAGGCCTTGGGGCCGGAGCCGGGTTGTATGAGATTACGGGCGGCCGCTTTGCCGTCCGTTGTTTTTTCTGCAGGAGGAACGCGACCACACTGAACTCGAACGAGGGAATGGCCCATCGCCTTTAAGGAGCTCCGCGTCAACGATCAGATACGTGCCAACGAAGTGCGCCTGATCGACGACCAGAACAATCAGCTGGGTGTGCTCTCAATAGAAGCAGCGCAGAGGATCGCCTCTGAGAAGGGCTTTGACCTCGTGGAAGTCGCCCCCCAGGCCAGCCCGCCTGTGTGCCGCCTCATGGACTACGGACGCTTCAAGTTCGAGACCATCAAGCGCGAGAAGGACCAGCGGCGCAAGCAGAACGTCATCAAGCTCAAGGAGATGAAGCTGCGGCCGAAGGTGGCGGACCATGACTTCCAGACCAAGTTCCGTGGTGTGCGCCAGTTCCTCGAGCAGGGCGAGAAGGTGAAGGTCACGATCATGTTCAGGGGCCGCGAGATGGTTCACCAGGAGATCGGCCGCCGGCTTCTGGACCGCGTCGCGGACGCGGCCAAGGAGGTCGCGGTCGTCGAGCGCCCGCCGATCATGGAGGGACGCAACCTGTTCATGATCCTGAGCCCGACCAACAAGGCGCCTAAAGAGGCGCCCAAGGAGGCTGCGTCCGTCGATGCCTAAGCTCAAGACCCGCAAGGGGATGGCGAAGCGGATTCGCGTCACCCGCAACGGCAAGCTGATCCGCGCGCACGGCTGGAAGAGCCACCTCCTGGAGAAGAAGTCCGCGGTGCGCAAGCGCGCCTTCCGTTCCCCGGCCGCGGTCTCGCGGGCGGACGCCAAGGAAGTGCGCCGGTCGTTGGGGATCTGACGTGGCACGCGTCAAGCGGGGGGTCACCGCGCGCCGCCACCACAAGTCGATCCTGGCGCGAGCCAAGGGGTTCCGCCTTTCCCGCAAGCTGCTCTTCAAGCCGGCCAACGAGGCCGTGCTGCACGCCCTGGCGTACGCCTACCGCGATCGCCGGCGTCGCAAGCGCGAGATGCGCGCCCTCTGGATCGCGCGCATCAACGCCGCCTCCCGGCAGTCGGGGCTGCCCTACAACAAGCTCATGCACGGCCTTCGCCAGGCCGGAGTGGAGATCGACCGCAAAGTGCTCGCCGACCTGGCCGTGCGCGACAGCGGTTCCTTTGCTCGGCTGGTGGAGGTTGCGAAGAACAACCTCTAGACCAGCGGTAATCACCAGCCCGGACAACGAGGTCGCCCGCCGCATCCGGCGGCTGGCGCACCGGCGGGAGCCGGGCGAGGTCTTGCTCGAGGGACCGCGCGTCGTCCGCGAGGCGTCAGCGGCCGGTCTCGAGCTGGAGGTGCTCGCGGTGCGCGAGGGCGTCGACTTCGCGGTGCCGGCACAACGGACCGTGGTTCTGAGCGAGCGCGTGTTCAAAACCGTCAGCGACACGGTCACCCCCCAGGGCGTGATCGCGATCGCCCGCCGGGAGCCGGCGAGCTTCGCCGCGGCGCTGGCCGCCGCGCGGGTAGCGTGCTGGCCCCTGCTGGCGCTGGACGGCGTCCAGGACCCGGGCAACGTGGGCGCCATCGCCCGCAGCGCAGCTGCGGCGGGCGCGCCCTCACTGGCGGTGCTCGAGAGCTCGGCCGATCCCTATGGCCCGAAGGCCGTCCGTGCCTCGGCCGGCAACGTGTTCCGGCTGCTGGTCGCCCGCGGCACCGCCGCCGACCTGGACGGGCTCGACGTTTGGGGCGCGGACGCGGAGGGCGGGGAGCCGCTGGCCGGCGCCGCCGTGGAGCGCGCGGAGGTCCTGCTGCTGGGCGGCGAGGTTCGGGGCCTGCGGGCGCCGGTCGCGCACCGGGTGACGATTCCGATCGCGCCCGGCGTGGAATCACTCAACGTGGCCGCGGCCGCGGCGGTGCTGCTGTTCGAGCTCAGGAGGAGATTGGCATGATCGAAGCCCAGACCCTGGCCGAGGGCGCCATCACCGAGATCCGGGACGCGCCCGACGACAATGCGCTGGAGCGCATCCGGCGCGACTTCGTGGGGGAGGACAGCGGGCGCCTGCGGGCTCTCCTGGCGACAGCCCACCCCGACCATCACCACCACATCCACGAGGCGATCGGCCGCGTGGAGGCGGCGGTCGCGGCGCGCGTGGCCCACCTGGGCAAGCCGCCGCCGTGATCGAGGCTCAGACTCTCGCCGAAGCGGCGATCGCGGAGATCAAGGACGCGCCCGACGTGGGAGCGCTGGAGCGCATCCGGCTCGACTACCTGGGACGCGGAAGCGGCCGCATCAGCGCGCTCCTGGAGTCGATCGGCAACCTGCCCCAGGAGCAGCGGCCGGGCGCCGGGAAGGCCGCCAACGAGGCCAAGCGCGCCGTCGAGTCGGCGCTGGAGGCGCGCGCGGCCGAGCTGGAGAGGGGACGCCTGGCCGACCTGGCCGAGGTGGAGTCGATCGACGTCACCTTCCCGGCACCGCCACTGGCGGTCGGCCGCATCCATGTCCTGACGCAGGTGCAGCGGGAGCTGGAGGAGATCCTGGCCGGGATCGGGTTCTCGGTCGAGGTCGGGCCCGAAGTGGAGACCGACTGGTACAACTTCGAGGCCCTCAACCTGCCCAAAGGCCACGCCTCCCGCGACGTGCAGGACACCTTCTTCCTGAACGCCGCCGAGGACGTCGTGCTGCGCACCCACACCTCGCCCGTGCAGATCCGCGCCATGGAGCGCCTGCAGCAGCCGCCCATCTATGTGATCGTCCCCGGCCGCGTCTACCGGCGCGATGCCAGCGATCCCTCGCACACGCCGACCTTCATGCAGCTCGAGGGCCTGGCCGTCGACGAGGGGCTCACCGTCGGCGACCTCAAGGGGACGCTGACCTACATGTGCAAGTCGCTGTTCGGTGCCGAGCGCCGGATCCGGATGCGCCCGCACAACTTCTCCTACACCGAGCCCAGCTTCGAGTTCGACTGTTCCTGCGGCATCTGCGGCGGCGTGGGCTGCCGCTCCTGCGGAGGCGACGGCTGGCTGGAGATCGGAGGCTGCGGCATGGTGCACCCGGCGGTGCTGCGCAACGGCGGCATCGACCCCGAGCGGTTCAGTGGCTACGCGTGGGGCTTCGGCATCGAGAGGATGGCGGCGCTCAAGTACAACGTGCCCGACATCCGCTACTTCTACGAGAACGATTTGCGCTTCCTGGAAACGTTCTGATGCGCGTCTCCTACGAGTGGTTGGCCGAGCTCGCCGGCGTCGAGGAGATGACGCCCGAGCACGCCGCCGAGCGGCTGACGATGGTCGGCTTCACGGTCGACCCCATCGAGCGCATCGACCTCTCGCAGATCCTGATCGGGCGCGTCCTCAGCCAGCAGCCGCATCCGAAGTCGAGGACCCCGCTCTGGGTCCACGAGGTCGACCTGGGCGAGCACCTGGGCCAGCGCCAGATCATCGCGGGGGCCCCCAACGCGGTGCCGGGCACCCTGGTGCCGGTGGCGCTGCCCGGCGTGACCGTCCCCAACGGCAAGCAGGTGCGCGACGCCGTGATCGCGGGCATGGCCGGGCAGGGAATGCTCTGCTCGCGCGAGGAGCTGCTGCTGGGGGAGGACACCGAGCCCGCGATCATGCTGCTCGACGAGGGCGAGCCGGGGCGGCCGCTCTCGTCGGTGATCCCGCCGGACGCCATCTTCGAGGTCGAGGTCACACCCAACCGCCCGGACTGCCTGGGCCACCTGGGGCTGGCGCGCGAGCTCGCCGCCGCCTCCGGGCAGACCCTGCGCCACGACTTCATGCCTCGCTTCCAGGGGGACGCGGAGCCGCTCGCCACCGACCTGCTGAAGGTCCGCATCGACGACCCCGACCTCTGCCGCCGCTACATCGCCGCCGTCGTCACCGAAGTCACCATCGGTCCCTCGCCGCGCTGGATGCAGCGGCGCCTGCGGGCCGGCGGGGTGCGGCCGATCAACAACGTCGTCGACATCACGCAGTACGTGATGCTGGAGTACGGGCAGCCCCTACACGCGTTCGACGCCGCCCGCATCGGCGGGGACGAGATCTTGGTTCGCACGGCGCGCGAGGGCGAAGAGCTGGCCTGCCTTGACGGCGTGACGCGCCGCCTCACGCCGCAGATGCTGGTGATCGCGGACCAGGAGCGGGCGCTGGCGCTGGCGGGCGTGATCGGCGGCCAGGAAAGCGCGGTCAGCGAGACCACCCGCAAGGTGGTGCTGGAGGCGGCGACCTTCGACGGCGTCAACATCCGCGCCACCTCGCGCGCCCTGCGTGTGCGCACCGAAGCGTCCGGCCGCTTCGAGAAGACGCTCTCGCCGGAGCTCGCTCTGGCCGCCGCCCGGCGCGCGGCCGGGTTGCTGGAGGAGATCGCGCACGGCAGCGTCCACCGCGGTTGGCCCGACGTCTATCCGCGACCCCAGGAGCCGGTCCGGGTTCGGGTCAGGCCCGAGAAGGTCGACGCGCTGCTGGGGGTGCACGTGCCGCTGGAGGAGGCCGAAACGATCTTGCGCCACCTCGACTTCGGCGTCCGGGTCGACCCCGCGGACGGCTCCTGGGACGTCCTGCCGCCGGTCTTCCGCCTCGACGTCGGCATCCCCGAGGACGTGGTCGAGGAGATCGGCCGCGTCTTCGGGCTCGACCGGGTCCCGGCCACGCTGCCGGGCCGCCGGCACGAGGCCAACGGCGTCTACCGGCCCTCGGCGGACGCCCAGGTCGACCCGGTCCGGCGGGCCTTCGCCGCCGCCGGGTTCAACGAGGCCGTCACGCCCGCCCTTGTCAGCGGCCGCCGCCAGGAGCGCCTCGGGCTGGCGGAGCGGGCGCTGCGGCTCTTCAACCCCGTCAGCGAGGAGGCGGACACCCTGCGCACAAGCCTGCTGCCCTCGCTGCTCCAGGTGCTGGACCTGAACCGCAACCGGGGTCGCGGCGACGCGGCCGTCTTTGAGACGGCCCATACCTTCCTGGCCCGCCCGGGCGACGGCGAGAATCCGCTGCCCGTGGAGGCCTGGCAGCTGGCGGCGGTGGGGCCGGGCGGCGCCTCGGCCGCCGAGGGCCGCGATGCTTACCAGCGCCTCAAGGCGGTGGTCGAGAGGGCGCTGCACGACCTGGGCGTGCCGCCCGCCGAATATCGCCGGGCCCCGGCGACCCTGTTCCACCCCGGACGGACGGCCGAGGTGGCTGCCGGCGGCCGCTGGTTGGGCCGGATCGGCGAGCTCCACCCGGTGGTGATCCGCGAGTTCGACCTGCCCGGGCGGCTGATGGCCTGCGAGCTCGACCTGGACGCCCTGCTGGAGGCACGGGTTCCGCGTTCGGCGACCGAGCTGCCGCGCTTCCCCGCGGTCGACCGCGACCTCAACGTGGTGGTGGACGCGCAGGCGGAGGCCGAGGCGCTGCTGGGCACCGTGCGGGAGGTCGGCGGCACGCTGCTCGAGAGCCTCACCGCGATCGACGAATATCGAGGCGCGCAGGTTCCCGAGGGCATGAAGAGCGTCACCCTTGCGTTGACTTTCCGCAGCCCCGAGCGCACCCTGACGGACTCAGAAGTGGACGGCGTGATGGCGGAGATCAGGTCCGCGCTCGAGCAGCGACACGCCGCGAGGTTCCGTTCCTGACTTGACGCTGCTCGACCTGGCTGCCGTCGTGATCGTGGTGGGCTACGTCGCCCTGGGCTGGTTCACGGGCACCATCCGGCGGGTCATCGGCCTGGTGGCCGTCTACCTGGCGCTCCTGGTCGCCACCTTCATGGGCCAGCAGGGGGCCGACGTGGTCATCCAGTCGCAGCCCGGCATGCCGATTCCCGACGCCAGGCTGGTCGCCTGGATGTTTTTCCTGCTCCTCATGCTCCTGGTCTTCGAAGGCGCCGCCACCGCCGTCCACACACAGCTGCAGCTGGCCGTGGTGGCCCTGAACCGCGGCGTGGGGGTGGTGCTCGGGCTGGTGACCACGGTGGTCCTGGTCACGGCCCTGGTCTACATGCTGGCCGGGTTTGCCAAGCCCTCGGCCCGGCAGCCGGACCAGCTCCAGATCACGGTCCGGGACGCCGTCGTCAACTCCGGGATCGCCTACCCGCTGGCGCGCGCCACCGCCAATTACGTGCTGCCCTTCCTGAACGCGGCGTTGCCGCGCGACTCCCAGGCCTACTTCGTCCTCGAAGGCACTCGCTAAGTAACGTAGGCGGTCGATGAGCAAGGCTCTGTGGGAGCTGGTCCGCTCCCGCGCGGCCCGCGTCCACGTCGAAGACCATCTGCGCGAGCGGCTGCTGCGCGGCGACAAGCTGCGCGTGAAGCTGGGCCTGGACCCCACTGCGCCCGACATCCACGTCGGCCACCTGGTGGTGCTGGACGTGATGCGGGCCTTCCAGGACGAGGGCCACACCGCGGTCCTGATCATCGGTGACTACACGGCCATGATCGGAGACCCCAGCGGCCGCTCCGAGACCCGCCCGATGCTCACCCGCGAGCAGGTCGATGCCAACGCGCGCACCTACTTCGAGCAGATCTACAAGGTCCTCGACCCCGATCGCACCGAGGTCCACGGCAACGCCGAGTGGCTGGCCGAGATGGCCGCCGCCGACGTGCTGCGGCTGATGGCCAGCGCCACCCTCCAGCAGGTGCTGCAGCGCGAGGACTTCGCCAACCGCCTCAAGGCGGGGGAGCCGATCGGCGCCCACGAGATCCTCTACCCGTTCAGCCAGGCCTACGACTCGGTCGCCACCCGGGCCGACCTCGAGGTGGGGGGGACCGACCAGCTGTTCAACCTCCTGTTCGGTCGCGAGGTCCAGCGCGCGTACGGCCAGGAGCCGCAGGACGTGGCCGTGTTCCCTCTCCTGGAGGGCCTCGACGGCGTCCAGAAGATGTCCAAGTCGCTGGGCAACTACATCGGGGTCAACGAGCCGCCCGAGCAGGTCTACGGCAAGGCGATGTCGATCCCGGACGCGCTCACCGAGCGCTACCTGCGCCTGGTCTCGGGGCTGAGCCGGGAGGAGGTGGAGCGAAACCTGGCGCTGGGGCCTCGCGATGCCAAGGCCGCCCTGGCGCGGCGCCTGGTCGCGCGCCTTCACGGCGAGGAAGGGGCGGCGGCCGCGGAGGAGGACTTCGACCGTCGCTTTCGCCGGCGCGAAGGCGCTACCTCCATCCCGGACGTCGACGTGCCAGAAGCAGGCCCGCTCCTCCCAGCCAACGTCATTCACCTTTTGGGCTGGGCGCCGACCCGCCGCAAGGCCTTCGAGCAAATTCGTGATGGTGCGGTTACCGTGAACGGTAAGCCGGGTGGAGAAGTCGACTTCGTTCGAGAGGGCGACGTGGTCGCGGTCGGCCGAAAACGGATTGGCCGCGTGCACTTCACTGGCGGGTAAGATCTCGAATGCATGTTCGGAGGTGAGCGCTGATGTCAGGCCATAGCAAGTGGGCCGGCATCAAGCACAAGAAGGCGATCGTCGACGCCAAGCGCGGCCAGGCCTTCACGCGCGCCAGCCGCGAGATCACGATCGCGGCCAAGGAAGGCGGGGGCGACACCGAGGCCAACTTTCGCCTGCGCCTGGCGGTCCAGAAGGCCCGCGAGGTCAACATGCCGGCCGACAAGATCCAGGGCGCCATCGACCGCGGCACCGGCGCCGGCAAAGGCGATTCCCTGGAAGAGCTGCGCTACGAGGGCTACGGCCCGGTGGGCGTGGCGATCCTCGTCGACGCCATGACCGACAACCGCAACCGCACCTCGGCGTCGCTCAAGCACATCTTCGCCAAGTACGGCGGGAACATGGCCGAGTCCAACGCGGTGGCCTGGATGTTCGACCGCAAGGGCATCATCGAGCTCGACCCGGCGGGCAAAGACCCGGATGACATCGGGCTGGCCGCCATCGAGGCCGGCGCCGAGGACATCCAGGTCGAGAACGGCTCGGTCGAGATCACC